>CALBOC010000199.1 GCA_937896705.1 uncultured Micrococcaceae bacterium
GAATGTCTTCGTACAAGACGGTGGAAATGTAGCGCTCACCGAAGTCTGGGATCACGGCGACAATCAGCTTACCGGCGTTTTCTTCCTTTTTGGCCTCGTCTAGCGCAGCTGCGATCGCAGCACCAGAAGAGATACCACCCAGAATGCCTTCTTTGGTCCCCAGCAGGCGTGAATTCTGGACTGATTCTTCCAGCGTGGCGGTATAAACCGATGAGTACAGTTCGGTATCGAGCACCTCAGGAACGAAGTTTGCGCCAATGCCCTGAATCTTGTGTGGGCCTGGTTTCCCACCGGACAAGATTGGCGAATCAGCAGGCTCAACGGCTACGAGCTTCACTTCGGGCTTCTGCTCTTTCAAGTAGCGTCCGGCACCGGTGATGGTTCCGCCGGTGCCGATGCCCGAGACTAAGATATCGACCTTGCCCTCTGAGGCTTCCCAAATTTCTCGGCCAGTGGTGTTGTAGTGAATTTCTACGTTGGCCTGGTTGGAGAACTGCTGCGCCAAGATGGAGTTCTCGGTTTCTTCTACGATCTGTGCTGCTTTTTCCACCGCACCGCGCATTCCGTCGGCCCCGGGGGTCAGAACGATTTCAGCACCGTAGGCGCGCAGCATCACACGACGCTCATTCGACATCGTCTCCGGCATGGTCAGCACTACGCGGTAACCGCGTGCGGCGCCCACCATGGCCAAGGCGATACCGGTATTGCCCGACGTACCTTCAACAATGGTCCCACCCGGGCGAAGCTTGCCTGCCTTTTCGGCGGCATCCACGATGGCCACACCAATGCGGTCTTTTACAGAGTTCGCGGGGTTATAGAACTCGACTTTGACGGCAACCTCTGCCGGCAGATCCTCTGTGAGACGGTTCAGACGAATAAGGGGGGTCTGACCGACCGCTTGAGTGATGTTATCGAGCATTTTTGCCATGTGGGATTCATCCTTTACGGGGGAGCAAGTTTAAAACAGTTCTACGGGTTAACAATACGGGAGTGGTCGCAAAACGTAATTATTGCAGCCACTCGGAGTAATGTTTTCGCACGTTCGCCAGTTTCGGGTTGATCACGACCTGACAGTAGCCCCAATTTGGATTGCGTGCATAAAAGTCCTGGTGTTGTTCTTCGGCCGGCCACCACGTGGCATCTTCTTCAATCGTGGTCACGATCGGATCGTCCCAGTGCTGCTGGTGGCGCTCAATGGCCCGTTCAAAGAGTTCTTTATCTTCGGCTGACTGGGGGAAGAGCGCCGAACGATACTGCGGTCCCACATCTGCGCCTTGACGATTCAAGGTGGTCGGGTCATGAGAAGCGAACAGCATATCTAAGATGGTGTCAGCATCGATAACATCCTGATCGAAGGTCACCTTTACGGCTTCTGCGTGCCCGGTCGTGCCGGTCGAGATTTGCTCGTAACTCGGGTTCTGTACTTGCCCCCCGATGTAGCCGCATTCAGACTCGATGACACCTCGAACTTGTCGATATACTGCGTCTTGACACCAAAAACATCCGCCGCCAACGATTAACGTTCTGTGATTGGGTTTTGACCCGTTTTCGTGTTGGTTCATCATATCTGATAACGCTACATGAAATGCCGGTTCTACCGCTAGATAGCGCGGAACTTTCGCCCAAGAGTGAGCACGCCGTCCTGGCTATGTCAGACTAGATTATCCTCACCACTTGCAAGTCTGAGTCTATTTCGGGCCCGTGCGGGAGATACGGAGGTACATGACCTTGACCGGGAGGAATGAGTGCGGCCGGTTTGGGATCGCAACGCCTGGGACGACTCTAATATTGGCAGACAGCTGATCGAAAGATCCTTAAGAGGGGCCACGTTCTCATAGAAGCTTGTCTTCGCGAATCTTTCGCGGGAATCGGTAAGCCAGAGCAGTTGAAGTATGGAGCGCAAGGCGTGTGGTCGAGACATATCACCGCTGAACCTCGACTCAGATAGCTCGTTGAGGGTGACGATTTGGTGATTCTGCAGGCTCAACCATCAATACTGAGATGTTCTCGATCATCAAGCTAACTATGTGTCTTCACTCACTTCTCTCGCCGTGGATTTGCTTAGTCTGCTGCGGCCACCGGACACTATCAGAATGACACTCTCATCTCACCCTGTGCTTGGGGTCCTGCCATGATGGGCGCGCAACACGCCGCCTGTGGCGCTGCAGCCTGGGTCGTTCTTGCGTCAGAATACGGCATACCCATCAGAGCGATCACAGAACCGCTAGCCAAAACCTTTACTTGGCTCAGCTGGCTACCTGAGACGTTGCCGCTTGGGCTGGGAGTACTCGATGTCGGACCTGCAGGAGTGTTGCTGGGAGCCATCATATGCGCCGGAGCAGCCCTGTTGCCCGATATCGACCATCACAATGCTTCCATTGCCCACTCCTTGCCCCCGCTCACCACGGCCATGGCCAGAATCTTTCAAATGGCTTCGGGTGGCCACAGGAACGGCACCCACTCAATTCTTGGCGTGCTATTTTTTGCAATTGTGGCTTGGCTCGCTGGCTTTTTGGCCGTTGAAGACGTCGGAGTTCTAGGCGATCTCAACATTGGGGCCGGCCTTATAGCCGTCATTCTGTCGGCTTTTGCATTCAAAGTTCTACAATTCATGCCCAGTAGGGCACGCAAGGTACCGTGGGCGGCTGGTATCACCTTCGGGATTTTGACTACACTGCTTTTTCCGGAGGGACCAATCTGGTTGATGACCTGCGTGGTCCTGGGGGTAGTCGTGCATATCGCGGGCGACATGCTCACCAAAGAAGGCTGCAATTTATTGTGGCCTATGAAACTCACTCCGCCCAAACTTGTGAAAAACATTCCCATCTTGTCTGAAGTGTGGAGTACCGGTGGGTACCTCTCGTTGCCGCTTCTCGGCTCCGCCGATTCCATTCGCAGCTGGATCTTCACGATTCCCGTCTCATTAGTTGCTATGACGGGAATGTCCATCGCCATGGTGTTGTGGGCACAACAGCTTTGGGCAATTGTTTTCTAAAGGTCTCTACACGTTCCCGTCAATCCCGCGCGTCGGTGAGCGATCTACGAAACGTTCAGTGGCTCAATAGCAGGCGAAAATTGGGCTGAAACTCGAAAGGCGACCCAGCGAACAGTATGGCTGGCCTCGGTGCACACGACGGTTTCAGTGCATCTTGGCGTCATTGTGATATCGCGATATCATTATAGCGGAGGGTGGTAATGATGACCGACATTCTCATCAGAGGAGTTAGTGACGAAGCTCTAGAGCGTATTAACAAGGAAGCTGCAGCGCTGGGGCTTTCTCGTAATGAATTCTTGCGCCGAAAGCTTGAAGGTTCTACTTCTGGAGGTCCGAAAGATATAGTGACCGCGGAAGATTGGGATCGTTCCGCAGAGCTGTTTGCCGATCTATCCGATCCCGACGTGATGGATGCTGCGTGGCAATGACGACTTGGCTGATCGACAAGTCGGCTTATGCGAGGATGCAGACCGGCCAGGCCTCACGTATGAAGGACTGGAACGCCCGGATCGAGCGAGGTCTGGTCCGGATATCGACGGTAACACGATTGGAGCTCGGATTCTCGGCGCGTTCGGGGAATGCTGGCCGACAGGCATTCCAACTGCCGCCGCTGTCGCTGATGCCAATTGAGTACCTGACGCCGGCAATGGAGGACCGCGCTTTCGAAGTCCAGATGCTGCTTGCGGATCGAGGTCAACACCGAGCACCATCGATCCCGGACTTGCTGATCGCTGCCGTAGCGGAGAAGGCTAGATTGACCGTGCTCGCTGTTGACAAGGACTTCGACCTCATTGCCGAGATCACAGGGCAGCCAGTTGAGACGCTTGCTTTGCTACCGGACTAGACAAAATGTCTCGGTAGAGGTAATTCGCCGTCGTCTGATGCTCGTAGGAGCGGTCGATGCTCCAGGTAACCCCTAAGCAATAAGTTCTTTGCTGGTGTCCTCCGAGATTTACATCATCCCCAGTTCGTGGTCGGTGTGCTCGATGTCCGGGACAACTTTCAGGCACTGCCCGCTTCGGGATTCCACTCCCTCTTTCTCTTGTAGTAAACATGTGACCTCTACGACGCTTTATCTTGGGCTAAATTCATCTCACGACAAAATATATGGCCTAGGATGTGCGGAACACATCTCGTGTCACCAAAGTCTTCTAAGAAAGGCCCACCGTGTCCGATACAAGTCTTACCCCTGCCATCAATTTCATTCAGAGTGCTCAACTCAACGAGCTATTGTTCACCACGCCCCCGACGGATGGGAATCACCGGAGCTTCATCATCGAAGCGGCCAAGGAACGTGGCCTCGCCGTGAAGAACCTGGGCCGTGACCACATAGCGTTTACGGATGAGGGTCGGACCATCGGTGGCATGTATAAAACGGTGACCTCGCTGGTCAGCCATGCGGCCCTGAGCGTTGCTGATTCTCGACCCATGGCGAAAGAAGTCTTTGCAGCAGCGGGGATACCCGTACCGAGGGGCCGGTCCTTCACGCAAGGAAACTTTGATGAAGCGTTTGAATATTTTCAGCATCGTCAGGATCCTGCAGTAGTGAAACCCGCGGCTGGTAAAGCCAACGCTGCGACATCAGTTAACCTAAACACAGCCCAAGAGTTCCGCACCGCTTGGAGCCGAGCTGTTGAGGCTTCCAGCAGCAAGAACCGCATCATGGTTGAGCAATACATCAGCGGAGTGAATATCCGTGCCTACGTGGTGGCTGACCGTGTAGTGGCCTCGGTGGCTCGTGTCCCGGCCTTTGTCACGGGTAACGGCCAAGATTCTGTAACGTCCCTGATTGAAGCGAAGACTGCCCTGAGGGCGAAGCATCCATATTTGCAGCGGATACCCATTCAGGTTGATACCGAATGCCTGGCACAGCAGAACTTGAGCTACACCTCGGTTCCAGAGGATGGCGCTGTTGTGCTGCTCAACGACAAGGTCAATGTCGACCAGGGCGGCGAACCTATCGATGTGACCGCTGTGCTGTCGCCCGAGATACAGGAACTTGCAGTGCGGGCCGCACAATCTATTCCGGGTCTTATCATGGCCGGCATCGATCTCATCGCCGAATCACCCGCCATGGATACCTCCGCCGTAGTCCTTCGGGCCAATGCAGCAGCAAATATCGCGCTGCACCACATTCCGGCCTATGGCGCACCGGTGGATGTGGCGGGTGCGATCATCGACCAGATGATCGCCAGCTCGCCACGCCCACCGACGAAACAGCGTCCGCCAAAGGGTCGCCGAGTGTCGTGGAAAGAAAGTTCTCAGCGGGTAGGGGATCGTATTAACCGATCACTGAAACCTAAGCGGCGCCCCTCCTATTAAGCAGTTTCGCGGAGCCACCTGCGCATAGGTGGCTCCGCGAAAAACTTAGCGGCAGGCTGTTTTAGTAGCGTGCTGCGGTGTTCATCGGTGGGTTGTACTTGGAGTACTCGGACAGGGAGTTCACGCTGAGCCCGGACTGTGGGTTGCGTGCTTGAGCAATCTTGCCGTCGCCTACATAAACTGCAACGTGGTAGATACCCGAAGCTGAGCCGTTATTTGACCAGAATACTAGGTCCCCAGCCTGCAGGTTGCTCAAGGAGACGTGAGATTTTGCGCCACTGTACTGGGCTGCAGAATTCCGCGGGATGTCCTTGCCTTCGGCGGCCAGTGCGGCTTTGGTCAAGCCCGAGCAATCGTATGCGCTTGGCCCATTGCCGCCCCACTTGTAGCTGGCGCCAGAGTTCACGATGTCCAGCGCCTTGTTCGCCGCAGTGGAGTTCGAGCTAGAAACCGATGCGGTGCTGTAAGTAGCCAACTGTGCTGAAGTTCTGTCACCTTGCGAGGGAGCAGCACCGTCCGAGGTGGCTTCGGTGGTTCTAGCTGAACCGGATCCACCGCCGGAGATTGTTAGAGTCTCTCCCGGGTAAATGACGGTGGATGCTGACAGGCCATTGTTATCCATCAGTGCGTTGAGGGAAACGTTCTGTGCGTTCGCGATGGATGTCAGGGTGTCGCCCGACTGAACGGTGTAGGTGCCAGCAGACTGGCTGGTGCTTGAAGTTGAGGATGCTGGTGCAGGAACATCTTCGATTGCAGCGTTAGCAGGTGCCATGCTGAACAAGGAAGCGCTGGCAGCAGTCGCCAACCCTGCCACACCCAGCGAAAAGCGCTTATTGCGCTGGGATCGCCGTGCCAGCTCCGCTACTTTCTCAGCTGCAATGCGTTCGCGACGTGTAGTAAAAGTCATAAGTCTGTATATCTTTCAAAAAGAAGGATGTATGGGTCGTGGCAGTCTGATCCGTTTCGGAGCCAAACCCCTCAGTCGTTATCAGAACGTTATACAGCGTGGCATTATCGTTATCAAAATGCAACTTTTAGTGACCGATTCGGCGCCCAGTACGTCCGATGGGGCGCTTCCTTCGCTGCAATTGCAGGGCTGTCGCGAGTAGCTATGAAAGTACTGGCATTAACCTTATCGTTACCTGATCGTTATTAAACCTTTATAAGTGATCGTAAGCGTGCTTTGCGGGCTGACATATGCAAACTGTGATTTCGCACGTGCATTAGGTCGTGATTTCAGCTCGTGCAACAGGCACAATGGGTCATATGGCTTCTCACGACTCTTCACCGGATTTGTATCCAACGCTTTCTCAGGTTTGCGCAGCAATGGAATCGCTATGGCCCTTAAGTTTGCAAGCGGGCTGGGACGCCTCAGGGGTGGTTGCTGGACGACCGGAACAGCTGATTCGTCGCATTCATTGGGCGGTCGATCCAGTTCAAGCGGTCGCTGACGAAGCCGTGGAAATGGGCGCCGATCTACTGATCACTCACCACCCGTTGTTCCTGAAACCGGTCAACTCCATGGCTGCCACCACGTTCAAAGGCAAGGTGGTGCACACGCTCATTGAGAACTCATGTGCGCTGATCACCGCGCATACCAATGCTGACTCAGCAGTCGGTGGGGTCTCAGATGTACTGGCCGAAATTTTAGGTTTAGAAAACATCGAACCGCTCGCTGCAGCCGATGAGGGATTGGTTGAAGAGGGCATCGGTCGGGTGGGCACCCTGCAGCAGGCAATGCGCCTGGAAGAGTTCGCCGCACGCGTCTACAGCGCCATGCCGGCAGTGGCAGGCGGGGTGCGAGTCGCAGGTGATGCCGATGGCATTGTGTCAAAGGTGGCGATCACCGGGGGAGCCGGCGATAGCCTCTTCGACTATGTGCGCCACCATGAGGCCGATGTTTATATCACCGCAGACCTTCGGCATCACCCAGCATCCGAAGCACGAGAGCAAGCCATGATGGGCTCCGATCGGCCATATCTTATCGACGTATCGCACTTTGCATCCGAGTGGCTCTGGCTGCCCGCCGGTGCAAATGCTCTGGAACGAGCGCTGGCGGATGACGGATTCACCGTCACCTCGGCAGTCTCGGCGCTCAATACCGATCCCTGGGACTTCATTATGACCTCGGGGCAAAATACGACCACGATCCACCGCGGAACGGAATAACTTTTATGAGCATTACGGCAACCAGCCAACAACAACGGCAACTGCTCGATTTACAGTCGCTTGATAGCCAACTGACACGGGTGCGGACGCAGCTCAGCGAGATCCGTGAAGATCAGCAGCTTGCGACGTTGCGGCGTGATGGTGCCACAGCCGTCGAACACGTCAAACGTCTTGAGCAGCACGTCGCGGAGCGCGAAGCAGCGGCAACCGAGGCTGAACGTACCGTCGCAAACACCACCAAACGACGTGATCGCTTGCAATCGCAAATGGATGCCGACCAAGTGCCAAGTCGTGATGTTCAAGCGGTGACCATGGAGATCGCCGAGCTCACGATCCGGATCGAGAGCCAAGAGGAAGCTGAATTGGCCGCGATGCAAGCACTGGAAGATGCCCGCCAAGCGCTGCAGCAGGCTCAAGCAAAGGTAACCGAGGCGCAACAAGCGGTGAACGTTCGGATCAATACGCTCAATGAGCGCGGCCAGCAACTCTCAAAGCAGGGCAAAGAACTGACACTCGAACGCGACAAGCTCGCCGAAATGCTGCCGGCAGAGTTGGTCAAAGAATATGAGCAGTTGCGCGACCAGAATCAGGGTGTCGGCGTGTTCGAACTACAACCTGATGGGTTATCTGGTGCCGGTGTGCCGATCTCGCCAGCCGAACTGACAGCAATTCACAAGACTCCGGAAAACGAGGTCGCATATTGTCCAGACACCGGAGCCATCATCGTGCGCAGCTAGTTCAACACGATTCGTAGTGATGCTGGCTTCCGCGTGGTGGGTGGCACCATGTCCACCTCGTAGATCTCACTGACTGCTTCGGCCACCTGATCAATCGAACCCAGCGGTTGTTTGGCCTGTGCTTGCAGCAAGTGGCGTGCAACGAACCCGCGGGCTTGCTTTGCCCAGTGCGAGACTACTTTTAACTCGCCATTGACGCGTTGAAACACATCGATGGTCACCGTCCGCAGAGGTGGCGTCTTCCAGAACGGCTTATAACTGGAGGAGCGACAATCAATGACCGGTCCCGTCGCGAAATCTGCCATCTGGTCGGTCAGGCGCTCGCGCCACCAGGTGCCGATGTTGCCAATGCCAGGAAGCTTGGCGGCTGCAGAAAACCGGTAGGTCGGGATATGATCCGAGAGCCTCGTCACGCCGAACAGTGCCGAGAACACAAGCGTGATGTCATCATCAATGTCCTCCAGCGTCCCGTAGTCGAGCGCATCGTAGAGGACACCGGTATAGACCTGCCACGCCGGAGCAGTGGGAGCATCTAGGATGCGCTGATTGGCCGTAATCTCATCGGTCAGGGTCTTGCCGACTTTCAGGATTTCGTGTGCTCCAGCCAGGCTTGAGACAACCTGTAGTTCCTGGAGGAGTGTGCGCCGTTCGCCCGAAAGTTCCGGGAATAGAAGTTCATTGAAATCTAATGGGGCACCGGTTTCAGGTGCAGTTTTGCCTTCGGACGGCGGCAGCAGAATCATCATGACTGCGAGTTTAGTAGCTCTGATTACACGCTCTGGCCAATCTTGGCTAAAATAAGAATTTCGGGATGGAGCAGCGGATGATCGCGACTGACGTCGAGGAAAGTCCGGACACCCCAGGGCAGGATGGTGGGTAACGCCCACTCGGAGTAATCCGCAGGCTAGTGCCACAGAAAGTAGACCGCCTCTGCACAGAGGTAAGGGTGAAAGGGTGGAGTAAGAGACCACCAGCGGACGTGGTGACACGTCCGGCTCGGTAAACCCCATCCGGTGCAAGATCAAGCAGAACACGCTATGAGGCGGCCCGCCCAGTGTTCGGGTTGATCGCTTGAGTCCTGCGGCAACGCAGTGACCAGATAGATGATCATCAGCCGCACGACCCAATATCGTGCGGTGACAGAATCCGGCTTATAGCGCTCCATCCCGTCTTATTTGTTCAGTTCGTGAAAGAAAACATTGTCAAAGCGTCAAAAAGAAAAGTCCGCACTGGCCAAGCTTCCCCTCCCGGTGCTGATCGTGGTCATCGGTCTCTACCTGGTGATCACGTTTGTGTTTCCGACCGAGCAGGACTACGTGCCGGCCGAAGGCAGCGCGCTTGAACAACTCGAAACCATAGAAATCAAAGGTCGTGCTCCCCAGACCGGGTATAGCCGCGATGAGTTCGGTAACGGCTGGCTTGACCCCGATGGCAACGGGTGCGACGCACGCAATGACATGCTTGCTCGCGATCTCGACCACGTGACCACTCGCGATGACAACTGCACGGTACTGACCGGTGCATTAGATGACCCGTTTACGGACACCACTATTGAGTTTGTGCGCGGTCCTGAAACGTCGATGGAAGTTCAGATTGATCACGTTGTGGCACTGTCCGATGCTTGGCAGAAGGGTGCCCAGCAGTTACCGGAGGAACAACGCGAACGCTTCGCCAATGATCCATTGAATTTGCTAGCAGTTGAGGGCCGGGCGAATCAGCAAAAATCGGATGCTGACGCAGCGACCTGGCTACCGCCGAATAAGGCATTTCGTTGTGAGTTTGTATCGATCCAGACCGCGGTGAAAGCCAAGTATGAGTTGTGGGTCACGGAGGCCGAGTACGAGGCGATCCGAGATATTCTGACCGAATGTCCATCGCAACCGGTTTATACCACGGCCGATGAGCTACCGGTACTTCGCCGATAGCGGCAGAAGTATGCGCCATCTTCATCGCGCAGGTATCCTTTGGCGTGAAACGCTAAGATGAGAATGTTTTCATTAGGTTGGCTCGTCCGCCAATCGCACACTCTGCAGAAAAGGACCACATCGTGGCAGATATCACCGCCA
>CALBOC010000200.1 GCA_937896705.1 uncultured Micrococcaceae bacterium
CGATGACAAATGGTGACTCGGTGACGGCCGGGCGGGGTTCCATCGAGCGGGTCAAAACGACCTCGTCACCGACATGCACCCGCATGCTCTGTTCCACTTCTGGCAGCTCACCAATCAACAGGGTGCCGTGGTCGGTGTGAACTTCTGTGCCGGTCGACCAGTAAATGGTGCGTCTAGCTGAGACCACCACCCCGGCCTCGCCGGCTTCTTCCACTCGGAGCTTCCGTTTTGAATCGCGCGTATCGATCAGGCGCAGCTCATCGCCGATCCGTAGCTGTTTCATGATTGTGTAGTTTGTTTGCTCATCTCCAGCTAGGGGTAGAGCGGTTGCGTTTGCGTGCTCTACATCGCCGAAGGATACTAACGCAGGGTCGAGTACATGACCGTCGACATCACGGCGTGGCCTAATCTTGAGGACCTTCGGGCCCGGTTCGAGGGGGCCGGTCCGCAGTTTTGGCCCGGCAAGATCCATCGTCACCAGCGGCATATAACCATCAGGGCGGCTATATGACCGGACTGCTTTGGTCATGGCCGCCCAAGCGTCTTCGTCATCGTGAGCACAATTAATCCGGGCCAGGTCCATGCCGGCTTCGACCATCCCGCCGACCAGGTCCTGATCGTCGGCGGCTTCACTGGGCATGGTGACCATAATGCGCTGGCTACGTTGCGGACGTTCCGGACCCAATAGCTGGGTCGCATTGGCCTCGAGAATCTGGCGGCCCTGTGCTGGAGTGACCGGAGTGGTCTGCTCGTCGGGTTCGGCTGGTTCCGGCGGGGGAGTGTCGCCTAACTGAGCCCGCAGCGCATGTAATACGGTTTCAAGATGTCCCAGAACACCAGCTTCCATGCGCCCAAGTGATGAGATGCCAACGTCGCTCAGCCGCCCTTGGAGTTCACGTAGATCATATGAGCGCACCTCGACGTAGTGGATAAGGTTGCGAGCTGACACCAAATGTCGGTCTAATACCCTGCCTAATGAGGCAGTGTGGCGAGCTTCCGCCGCAAGCACCGCATCCCGTAAGGCAGTAACGTCGTCGATGAGCGACGGTATGGTGGACATCTTTGCCCTGCTTTCTCCAGTTATACCGCCTCTAACTATAGA
>CALBOC010000201.1 GCA_937896705.1 uncultured Micrococcaceae bacterium
ATGATCTCAAAGCCGTCTTCGCCGGTGTACCCGGTCCGGGCGACGATCCAGTCGCTACCGTTGACGGTGATTTCGGTGACTCGATAGTTTTTCAACGAGCCGGCTGCTTCGGCGAAATCATCACCAAGTGCAGCGACCACGTCAGCGGCTTTGGGGCCCTGGATTCCGACCAGCGATAAATCAGCCGTGGAGTCCGTGACCGCTAGATCCATGCCCTCGGTGCGCGTCGAGACGGCTTGGGAGACGGCCTGGGCATTGCCCGCGTTGGGGACCATCATGTACCGGTCTTCGCCCAGCCGGTAGACAATCAGGTCGTCCAAGATGGTGCCATCTTCGGTAAGCATGACCGTGTATTTGGCGCGGCCGACGGTCATCTTTGAGAAGTCTCCGGCCAGGGCGGTGTTCAGTCCGGTGACCGCATCCGGGCCGGTCAAAAAGATTTCTCCCATGTGGGACAAATCGAAGATGCCCACCGAGTCGCGCACGGCTTTGTGTTCGGTCATCTCGGAGGTGTATTTCAGCGGCATGTTCCAACCGTTGAAATCGGTGAAGCTTGCGCCCAGCTTCTGGTGAGCGTCAAACAACGGGGTGGTTTTCAGTGTCATGTTCGATCGCTCCTAGGCGTCCAGTTCGAAGGCTTCGGGTGGTGGGCAGGAGCAGACCAGATTACGGTCGCCCCCTGCTTGGTCGATTCGCGAGACCGGCGTGAAGTATTTATCTACGCGCAGTTCGGGAACCGGGAAAGCGGCCTGTTCCATCGAATACGCCCGATCCCAGTCGGAGCTGATTATTTCGGCCACGGTGTGCGGCGCGTGGCGCAACGCGGAGTCTTCGACACTGAGTTTGCCGTCTTCGATTTCGGCGATCTCTTCGCGGATGGTGATCATCGCGGTGATGAAGCGTTCCAGCTCTGCCATGTCTTCGGATTCGGTGGGCTCAACCATGAGCGTCCCGGGGACCGGGAAGGCCATGGTGGGCGCGTGGAATCCAAAGTCCATCAGCCGTTTGGCAACGTCTTCGGCGGTCACACCGGTGTTTTTGGTGATCTCGCGCAGGTCCAGAATGCATTCGTGGGCTACCAGATCATTGAGCCCGACATAGAGGACCGGGTAGTGGTCTTTGAGGCGGTGTGCCACGTAGTTAGCCGACAGCACGGCCACCTGGGTGGCTTCGGTCAGGGCTTCGGCACCCATCATCGAAATGTAGGCCCAGGTGATGGGCAGTACGCCGGCCGAACCGTGCAGGGTTGAGGCCACCGGGGTGGCGTCATCTGGCAGTTCACCGTTGGGATCGGCTGGCAGGTACGGGATCAGGTGTTCGGCCACACAAACCGGTCCAACACCGGGACCACCGCCGCCGTGTGGGATCGCGAAGGTCTTGTGGAGATTCAGGTGCGAAACGTCGCCACCGAATTTCCCGGGCTGGGCCAAACCGACCAGCGCGTTGAGGTTCGCCCCGTCAATGTAGACCTGCCCGCCAACGTTGTGAATCTTCTCGCAAATCTCGACCACATCGACGTCGTAGATACCGGCGGTGGAGGGGTACGTAACCATAATCGCGGCAATCCGGTCGCCGTGTTGTTCCAGCACTTCGTCCAGGTGCGCCGAATCGATCGAGCCGTCGTCAGCGGTTTTGACCACGATGACTTGCAGTCCGGCCAGCACCGCTGAGGCAGCGTTGGTGCCGTGGGCCGAGGCCGGGATGATGCAGATATCGCGGTCGGTTTCGCCCTGGTCTTGCAGGTAGTGGCGAATGGCCAGCAACCCGGCGTATTCACCTTGCGACCCAGCATTAGGTTGCAAGGAAACGGCCGCGTACCCGGTGATGGCTTCGAGCTTGGACTCGAGATCTGCGATGAGTTCGCGCCATCCGGCAGCTTGTTCGGCTGGGACATACGGGTGGATGCCGGCAAATTCGGGCCAGGTGGTGGCTTCCATTTCGGCGGCAGCGTTGAGTTTCATCGTGCACGACCCCAGGGGGATCATGGTCCGGTCTAGTGCCAGGTCACGGTTGGCCAACCGCGTGCAGTACCGCATCATGGTCATTTCGGAGCGGATGGTGTTGAAGATTTCGTGCGTCATGAACTCTGATTCACGCACAAGGTCTGCCGGCACGGTGTTATCGGCCGATTCGGAGACGTCTGCGCCGAAGACTTTGGCCACAGCGGCGATATCTTCTTCGGTGGTGGTTTCATCGGTCGAGATCCCGATTTGGGTGTCCGAGTAGCGCCGCAGGTTGTAACCTGCCGATTCGGCCTTGGCCAGGATCTCATCGGCGTTGTCGACGGTAACCACGATGGTGTCGAAGAAGTGCTCGGCGGTCAGTTCAAGACCTGCTGAACGCAAACCGGCTGCCAGACGGGTGGCCATATCGTGGGTGCGCTGGGCGATCTTGGTGACGCCTTCGGGTCCGTGGTAGACCCCGTACATCCCGGCCATGACGGCCAATAGGGCCTGGGCGGTACAGATGTTGGAGGTCGCCCGCTCCCGGCGGATGTGCTGTTCGCGGGTTTGCAACGCCAACCGGTAGGCGGGTGTGCCGTGGGTGTCTTCTGACACGCCAACCAAGCGGCCCGGCATTTGGCGCACGTAGCGCTCTTGAGTGGCCATGTATGCCGCGTGAGGGCCACCGTAAAACAGGGGCACACCGAAGCGCTGGGTGGTGCCCACCGCGATGTCGGCACCCTGTTCGCCCGGCGGGGTGATCATGGTCAGCGACAGCAGGTCAGCGATCACGCTGATCATCGCGCCGCGTTCTTTGGCTTCGTCAAAGGCTTCCTGGTGGTTGGCGATCGCACCGTCATCGCCGGGTTGCTGGACGAGTACACCGCACAGTTCGCCTTCGGGGAGGCCTTCGGTGGCCAGGTCTACCAGGATGGTTTCGATTCCCAGCGAGCGGGTGCGTCCCAGCACCACGGCCAGGGTTTGCGGGAAGATGTTTTTATCGATGACCACCGGATCGTTGGCGTGCTTGCGGTTGGCACGACGCATCATGATGACGGCTTCTGCGGCGGCCGAGGATTCATCCAGCAGTGAGGCGTTGGCGATTTCCATGCCGGTCAGGTCAGAGACCATGGTTTGGAAGTTTAATAATGCTTCCAACCGGCCCTGGGAGATCTCTGGCTGGTAGGGGGTATAGGCCGTGTACCAGCCGGGGTTTTCATAGACGTTGCGACGAATCACCGCGGGGGTGATGGTGTCGTAGAACCCCTGGCCGATCATTGAGGTCTTGGTGGTGTTCTTTGCGGCCAGCTCGCGCAGGCGGGCCTGCGCTTGGGTTTCGGTGAGCGCATCAGGCAGTTTGAGTGGCTCTGGCTGCACGATGTTTTCCGGCATGGCCGCTGTGGTGAGAGCCTCGAGGCTGTCATAGCCGAGTGCCTCGAGCATCTCGGTCAGACCGGATTCGCGCGGCCCGAGGTGGCGATGGGCGAAGTTTGAAAGATCATACACTGTCATGGGGTCTCCTGGGTAAGGATGATGTTGTATCCGTGATACCCCTCCCCATCTGTTATCTAACCTGAGAGTTTTCCAGGATGTCCTGGTTGCCCCGTCGGTGAGCCATGCTGGCTGCTTTCCAGATCTGCCTGTAGCAAGCGGTTTGGATACCTGAGAGATTCCTGGGGAGGAAGTTGCACCGTCGGTGCCCACGTCAAGTGGGCTCTCCCGCCTGCCCTGTGCGGCCATTATTCTTTATGCTTCGGCTCACAGTATAACCCGACCGCCGCCAATTGAGAACTGCGACGCGGGGCGTCGCGTCTGCCCCGACCAGGGCGCACGGGGCAGACGCGTCAAAGCCGCGGTTTAGATCGCGGTGATTTGGACGGGGATGTTGCCCCGGATGGCTTTCGAATATGGGCACAGTTCGTGTGTGCGTTCAGCCACCTGCTGAGCGGTTTGTTGTTCGACGCCCGGAATCTCGACCTTCAATTCGACGGACAGGCCGAAGCTTTCGCCTTCTTTGCCGATGCCGACTTCGGAGTTGACGACAGCGTCACTGGTGTCCACGTTGAATTCCTTGCCGGCCAAATCCAGTGCGCTGCGGAAGCAGGCGCCGTAGCCGACGGCGAAGAGTTGTTCGGGGTTGGCGCCGCCGCCAGGTCCGCCTTGTTCTTTCGGGGCGCGCAGGTTGACATCAACCATCCCGTCGTCGGTGGTCCCGCGGCCATCGCGGCCACCGGTGATCTCTGCTTTGGCGGTGTATGCAATGCTTTCGGGTGTCTTCATGCATGAGCTCCTTTCGTCGAAGCTGTGTGCTTCAGTTCAGGTTGCCCAATTGCGGGCAACCCATCTCCCAGCATGGTCGCGTTGGCCAACAGTGTCCAGGAACGAGCACACGCAATAAGAAGTTTCACAGACTTTTATCCGGCTGTTAACGCACAAGACCTCCATCCCGAAGGTGGGATGGAGGTCTTGGGTGAAGCGCAGAAGAGCTTAGTCGTCTTCGTCTTCGACTTTGTCTACAACCAGGGTTTCGGTGGTCAGCACCATACCGGCGATCGAGGCGGCGTTGGCTAGTGCCGAACGGGTCACCTTGACCGGGTCGATGATGCCGGCATCCACGAGGTTGCCGTATTCACCGGTTGCGGCGTTGTAGCCTTCGTTTGGTTTCAGATCGGCCACGCGGGATACGACCACGGAGCCGTCTTCGCCAGCGTTTAGCGCGATCCAGCGGGTTGGCTGGACGATGGCGCGACGCACCACGTTGACACCGGAGGCCTGATCTGATGGCAGATCTTTCAGGGCATCGGCTTCATCGAGGGCGGCAGCAGCGTTGATCAGGGCGGTACCGCCACCGGCAACGATGCCTTCTTCGAGTGCTGCACGGGTTGAAGAAACCGCATCTTCGATGCGACCCTTGCGCTCTTTGAGCTCAACTTCGGTGGCAGCGCCCACCTTGATGACGGAGACGCCACCGGCCAGTTTGGCCAGACGTTCCTGGAGTTTTTCGCGATCCCAGTCGGAGTCGGTGGCTTCGATCTCGGAACGGATCTGCGAGACACGATCAGCAACGTCTTGGGCTTCACCGGCGCCATCCACGATGGTGGTGACTTCCTTGGTGACGGTGACGCGACGTGCGCTACCCAACACTTCCAGACCAACCTGATCCAGTTTCATGCCTAGGTCCTCGGAGACGACCTGGGCACCGGTCAGGGTGGCGATATCCTGGAGCATGGCCTTGCGGCGGTCGCCGAAGCCAGGGGCTTTGACGGCAACTGCGTTGAGGGTACCGCGCAGTTTGTTTACTACCAGGGTCGACAGGGCTTCGCCGTCGACGTCTTCGGCAATGATGAACAGTGGTTTCTTTTCCTGCAGGACTTTTTCCAGCAGGGGCAAGAAATCCTGGACGTTGGAGATCTTGGACTGGGTCAGCAGAATGTATGGATCTTCCAGCACGGCTTCCTGACGCTCAGCGTC
>CALBOC010000202.1 GCA_937896705.1 uncultured Micrococcaceae bacterium
ACCGGATGACTTGCCACCGAGACTCGGACCATCAGATCGCCGCGACCGCCCGAACCTTGCTGGCCCTTGCCCTTGACGCGTACTGTCTGACCGTCTTTGACGCCAGCTGGAATGCGAACCTCTTGGTTGGCACCATAGCTGGTGGTGATGTGTTTGGTCGTGCCGCGAATCGATTCGGCGAGGCTGATGGTGATCCCGGTCTTGATATCGGGCCCCTTTGCGGCAGGTTGTTGTTGAAAACCGCCGAACCCACCGCGGCCACCGCCACCGCCACCGAAACCGCCAAAGATATCACTGAATCCAGTCTGTCGTCCGCCACCGGCTTGACCAAACAGTCCCGAGAAGATGTCCTCGAATCCGGCCTGCCCGCCGCCGGGACCACCGGCAAAACGAGCCCCGGATCCCATGGCGCGCAACTGATCATATTCCTGGCGCTGTTTGGGGTCCGAGAGCACAGTATTGGCTTCGGTAATTTCTTTAAACCGTTTTTCGGCGGTCGCGTCGTTGGGGTTCGCGTCGGGGTGATACTTTCGGGCGAGCTTGCGGTAGGCCTTCTTAATTTCGTCGGCGCTGGCGTCCTTGTCGACACCCAAAATGGCGTAGAAGTCTTTTTCTAGCCAGTCCTGTGAGGCCATGTGACCCCTCCCCTACTCTTGGCCGGCCGACACCATGACTTGCGCCGCCCGGAGAACACGCTCGTTATACAAGTATCCATTACGCAATACCTGCACGATATGCTCTTCGGCGACCTCGTCAGAGGGTTGACGCAGCATCGCTTCGTGATGCACCGGATCAAATGGCTCCCCGACCAGGGCCTCCCCGTCGTGCTTGACTAAACCAAAGCCTTCCAGCGTGGTCTGCAACTTCCGTGCGATCGCAGCAAACGGACCGTCCAGGTCGCCTGCGGCGTCGGCGGCGTCGATGTCATCCAGGACCGGCAGCATCGATTCAAGCATGCTGTAGGTCGCGTTGTCTTTGGCAACATCGCGGTCGCGTTCGACGCGACGACGATAGTTGACGAACTCGGCTTGCAACCGCTGCAGATCTTCGCGCAGTTCGGCGGCCTCATCGGTCGTGGCTGCCTCGTCGACGGTTGCTTCGTCGGTTTCGGCTCCGGCAGCGTTGAGAATGTCTTCCACCTGCGACAGCGGATCAGCGTGTTCATCGCTGTTGGTCTCGGCCGGCTGGTCCTGCTGATTCTGTTCAGCTGACTGGTTTTGCTGACCTGGCTGGTCGCGCAGTTCACCGGTTTCTGGGTCGATCCGACGCTTATCGGTAAAACGGATCGGTTCGTGTTCTTCGTTGTTGGACTGATCGGTCATAGCTACTCCTTGAAACTCAACAACCAAGGCCGGCCGGAAACCGGCCGGCCTTGGTCGTGCAATTATGTGGTGACGTGAAGACTACTTTTTCTCGTCTTCGTCGATGACTTCGGCATCCACGATGTCTTCGTCTTCGTTGTCGGGCGCAGTCTGCGCGGTCTCTTGGTCAGACTGCGAATAGAGTGCTTCACCGATCTTGGTCTGCGACTGCTGCAGTTTTTCAAACGCGGCCTGCACTTCGGCGTCGTTGTCCTGTTTCTCCAGGGCTTCTTTGAGTGCATCAACGTCAGCCTGGACCTCGGACTTGACGTCCTCGGGCAGTTTTTCGTCGTTTTCTTTGAGCAGCTTATCGACCGAGTAAGCGGTGGTTTCTGCAGCGTTGCGCGCCTCAGCGGCTTCGCGGCGCTTCTTGTCTTCCTCGGCGTGGGCTTCAGCGTCTTTGACCATGCGATCGATCTCGTCATCCGACAGCGAGGTACCACCGGTGATCGTCATCGACTGTTCGGTACCGGTCGAGCCGTCCTTCGCCGAGACGTGGACAATACCGTTGGCGTCGATGTCGAAGGTGACCTCAATCTGTGGCATACCGCGAGGTGCAGGCGCAATCCCGGTCAGCTGGAAGTTGCCCAGTGGCTTGTTGTCGCGAGTGAACTCGCGCTCACCCTGGAACACCTGAATATCCACCGATGGCTGGTTGTCTTCGGCCGTGGTGAAGGTTTCCGAACGCTTCGTTGGGATCGCGGTGTTGCGCTCGATGAGTTTGGCCATCACGCCGCCTTTGGTTTCGATACCCAAGGACAGGGGCGTGACGTCGATGAGCAGCACGTCTTTGCGGTCACCGGCCAGCACGCCAGCCTGAATCGCAGCGCCTACAGCAACAACCTCGTCGGGGTTGACACCCTTATTGGGTTCTTTACCGCCGGCAAGTTTCTGGACCAGTTCGGTCACGGCTGGCATACGGGTCGAGCCGCCCACCAGGACCACGTGGTCGATGTCGGATACCGACACACCGGCTTCCTTGATGACGTCTTCGAACGGACGACGAGTGCGCTCCAGCAGATGAGAGGTCATGTCCTCGAATTTGGCGCGCGACAGGTGCTCGTCAAGGTGAACCGGACCGTTTTCGGTCACCGACAGGTACTGCAGCGAAATATTGGTCGAGGTCGCCGAGGACAGTTCTTTCTTGGCCTGTTCGGCGGCTTCCTTCAGACGCTGCAGCGCAATTTTGTCCTTGGACAGGTCAGCACCGGAGGCTTTGGCCTGATCCAGCAGCCAGTCGACGATGACCTGGTCCCAGTCGTCACCACCGAGACGGTTGTCACCGGCGGTCGAGCGAACCTGAATGGTCGAGAAGTCATCGTCGTCCTTGCCAACTTCCAGCAGGGAGACGTCAAACGTACCGCCACCGAGGTCAAAGACCAGGATGAGTTCGTCTTC
>CALBOC010000203.1 GCA_937896705.1 uncultured Micrococcaceae bacterium
TACGGGGCACGCGGTGGTTTCCACACCATCGAACGCCAACTGGCCGCCGCGGTAGAACTCGTGCCGATCTTTGCTCGCGCCCACCTCATCCGGGTCTGGGGCGGGGTCGTGGATATCTCGCCCGATTCCACCCCGATCATCGGCAAGACCCCGGTTGATGGCATCTACATCAACTGCGGTTGGGGTTCCGGTGGGTTTAAAGGCACCCCGATCGGCGGCTACACCCTGGCGCACACCATCGCCCACGACGAACCACACGAATACAACAAGCACTTTGGCCTAGACCGCTACTACACCGGACACCTGGTGGATGAGCACTCGGCTTCCGGTGTCCTGCACTAGGAGAACCCGCAACCATGATGATGATTGACTGCCCCTACTGCGGGCTGCGCGATGAAACCGAATTTGAATACGGCTCCCAAGCCCACGTGCCCTACCCCAAAGACCCCCAGGCCCTGACCAATGACGAATGGGCCGAATGGTTGTACTTCCGGGACAACCCGATGGGTGAACGTGCCGAACGATGGGTCCACCTATTGGGCTGTCGCAAATGGTTCAATGCCGTACGCGACACCGTGACCTATGAATTCAAAGCCACCTATCCGGTGGGCACGCCACGACCTGATACCTCCACTGTTCAAGAAGGTGCCCGATGACCAACACCGCAGCACTGACCACCGGTACCTCGTTCCGGGTGCCACCAGAGACCGCCCCGGGAGCTGCCATTGACCGCGGCGAAACCGTTGAGGTTACCATCAATGGCCACGCGATGACCGCCTACCGCGGCGATACGGTTACCTCGGCCCTGCTAGCCAACGGCTACCGGACCGTGGGCGACTCCATCTACCTGGGACGGCCCCGCGGCGTGCTGGCAGCGGGAGTCGAAGAGCCAAACTCCCTGGTGACGATCACCCGCGATAAGCCCGGTGCGATCCCTGAAACCATGCTGATCGGCCCAACCGTTGAAGTCACCAACGGTATGGTCGCCAACCATCTGCAAGGTATCGGTAAACTAGCTGATCAAGCTGATCCGGAATACTACGACTACGTCTACGAACACCCCGATGTACTCGTCGTGGGTGCCGGGCCAGCCGGCCTGGCTGCCGCACGGCAGGCAGCTCGCGCCGGTGCCCGGGTGCTGGTCTTGGACGAGCGAGCGACCTTTGGCGGGAATCTGGCCGGCACGCCCGGTGCTGATATCGACGGCCAACCCGCAGATACCTGGATCGCCGAAACCGTGGCCGAGCTACACAACCATGACGACGTGACCTTGCTGGGCCGCACCACGGTCTTTGGGGCCTATGAGAACAACATGTTTATGGCCACCCAGCGCCGCACCGATCACTTGGATGAGCAGGTCCCGTTTGGTGTCTCCCGCGAGCGCATTTTCCATATCCGTGCCAAGCAGGTCGTGCTGGCCACGGGTTCGCACGAGCGTCCCATTGTGTTTAAGAACAACGACCGCCCTGGGATCATGCTCGCCTCCGGGGTCGCTGGCTATCTCAACCGCTACGGAGTCCAGGCCGGCAGTACGATCGCGCTGTTCACCACCAACGACTCGGTGTATCCGCTGGCTCATCAGTTGGCCGACAATGGCAGTCTGGTCGCGGTCATTGACGCCCGACCCGAATTGAGCGACGCCGCCCAGGCAGCCCTGTCTGCCGGTATCGAGGTGATCGCTGGCTCCGTCGTAGCTGACACCACTGGCAACGACGACGGCGAACTCACCGGCCTCACAGTCGCTGCCTATCACGACGACGGTAGTTTCGGCGCGACTCAGCAGTTGGCCGTGGACACCCTGGGGGTATCCGGTGGATGGTCACCGGTCATCCATCTGCACTCGCAGCGTCAGGGCAAAGTGGTCTGGGACAACGAGGCCCAGGCCTTCGTGGTGGGCCGACCACGCGAGTCGTTCCACTACGTCGGCTCGATCACCGGGTCACTATCGCTGCACGAGGCGCTAACCAAGGGCACTCAGGCCGGAGCCGCCGCAGCAGAGGCCACGGGCCACCACTTAGCGGCTGACACGCCATCGGCACAAGACGCAGCGCGGGGCTCGATCGCACCGTTGCGCATGGTCGCCAGTCCAGACGGTGAAGACCTCGACGCCTACGCCAACCACTTTGTGGATCTGCACCGGGATCAAACGGTTCAAGACGTACTGCGCGCCATCGGTGCGGGCATGTCCTCGGTTGAACACATCAAACGCTACACGTCGATTTCGACCGGCAACGATCAGGGCAAAACCAGTGCGGTACCCGCCATCGGGGTGATGTCCGAAGTGCTCGAGGGCCACACGATGGACGACATCGGCACCACCACCTTCCGTGCACCGTATTCGCCGATCTCCTATGTTGGGTTGGCGGGGCGCCAGCGCGGTCACCTGTTTGATGCGCTGCGTAAAACCCCGATGGACCGTGCCCACGAAGAACTCGGCGCAGTGTTCGAGATGGCCGGCGAATGGCGCCGCGCCTCCTACTACCCGCGCGAGGGTGAAACCAAAGCCCAAGCCGTGCGTCGCGAAACCATCGCAGCCCGCACCGGTGTCGGCATGATCGACTCCTCGACCCTGGGCAAAATCGAAATCCGGGGCAAAGATGCCGCAGAGTTCATCAACCGGATCTACACCAACGGCTTTTTGAAACTGGCGGTTGGCAAGGGTCGATACGGCGTCATGACGGGTGTCGACGGCAAAGTCATGGACGACGGGGTCACCCTGCGCCTGGCTGAAGACCGGTTCTTCATGCACACCACCTCCGGCGGTGCCCAACGCGTGCTGAACTGGCTGGAAAACTGGCACCAAACCGAATGGTCCCACCTGGATGCGACCTTCACTTCGGTCTCCGAACAATTCGCAACCGTTGCGGTCTCGGGTCCCAAAGCCCGCCGGGTCGTTGAACAGCTGGCCTCCGACGTCGATTTTGCACCCGATGCTTTTGGTTTCATGGAATTCCGCGAAACCACCCTGGAGAACGGCATCCCGGCCAGGATTTCGCGTATCTCCTTCACGGGGGAACTGTCCTATGAACTAGCGGTGCCCTCGCAGTACGGTCGGGCACTCTGGGATACCGTGGCCCAAGCTGGCGCCGCCTTCGACATCACCCCCTACGGATTAGAAGCCCAGCGTATCCTGCGTGCCGAAAAAGGCTTCGTCATCGTGGGGCAAGACACCGACGGCACGAACTCACCGCAGGACGTGGGCATGTCTTGGGTGATCTCCAAACTCAAGAAAGACTTCTTGGGCATGCGCTCCTACCAGCTGGACGACTTCCAGCGCGATGACCGCGAAGAACTCGTAGCGATCATGGCCACGGATAAAGCCTCGGTGGTCCGAGACGGAGCGGCATTGGTTTCCGAAGCGGATCTGGATGCACCTCGTCCGGTTCCCACCGCAGGACATGTCACCGGTTACTACGACTCTGCAGCCCTGGGCCGGACCTTCGGGCTGGCGCTGGTGCGCGGTGGTTCACTGCGCATCGGTGAAAAACTCTACGCCCCGGCCTACGATCCACCCGTGGAATTCGAAATTACCCCGCTTGTCTCGTTCGACCCGGAAGGAACCCGCCGCGATGGTGAACACTAAACCCGACCCCCGCGCACTGCGCGAATCACCCCTGCAACACCTGACCGGTGAACTAGCACAAGCCGAAGTTACCGGGCCCCAGGCCGTGGCGATCCGCGAAATCCCGTTTGCCACGATGATCGGGATTCGCGCCATCCCGGGCAGCGCCGCCCACCAGGCGATTGCCGATGTCCTGCCCGATGGCCTCCCGTCAGGCGTCGGGCAAGTTGCTGGGGATCCTAATGGCACTGCTGTGTTGTGGATTTCGCCAGACGAATTTTTGGCGGTCTCGATTACGGAGCAACCCGAGCTCTTCCCCGCACTTGAAACCGCGCTGGGTGACGAACGGGGGCACGTGGTCGATCTGACCTCGAACCGTACGATCGTGGAGCTCAGTGGACCGGCCGCACACAAAGCGCTGCGTAAAGGTACTCCGACGGATCTTCATCCTCGGGTCTTCACCATCAAC
>CALBOC010000204.1 GCA_937896705.1 uncultured Micrococcaceae bacterium
CTGGTGCCCAAGAAGGCCGGCCGATCCGGGTTGACCGTATCGGAGAGCCACAGGCGCAGGATCGCAAACGGTGGCGCATTGCGACGGCGCGACGCGCGATCTTGCAGGGTCGCCACCGGCTCACTGTCGGCTTCGAGCCCGGCGATAAGTTTGCGACTGTTGCGTGGGTCGGCCGCCAACACCACAGCGTCGAATGCGGCGGTGCCCTGCGGGCTGGTCACCTGCCAGCCGCCGTCGTATTGCGTGAGATCTTCTACCGGAGACTCGAGGTTGATGGTCGTGCCCATCGCCCGCAGGTAGTCACCCAGCGGGTCCCACAGGCTGGTGTTAAAGTCATCGACGGGCACATCAAACAGCAGGCCTTCGGCCGATCCGGTGAAGTAGGTGTGAAACATCGTCACCAACTCGCGGGCCGCGAAGTCATCGGGGTGGGCAAAAAATGAGCGCGCGAAGACCTCAAGTGCCAGGTGACGTGCGCCGTCGGGGAATTGTAGCCGGTCCAGGAAGTCCGCCGCGGATTCGCCGTCGTAGCGGTGCAGCGTTTCGGGGAACTGCAGGTCGATGAGCTCAAAGGCGCTGGGCAGGTCAACGTGGGCCAGACCCGACAACGGGAAGGTCGGGCTCTGGAGCACGAAAGCGGCGAGGTTCAGCGGTGGGGTGCGCGGGATGGATTCAAAGGAATCGGTCAGTCCGGCCGCGGTTTGTAGCGGGTAGTCAGCGATTGGCGTCAACCGATCCATTGCCGGGTCGGTGCGACGCAGTAGAGCGCGCAGGTTGTAGTACTGCCGGAAGAATGCGTGGAATCCGCGGCTCATATTCCGGTCTTCGCCCACCGGCCAGGACCGGACCCTCCCGCCCAGCTGCGGGGCCGATTCGAAGACGGTCACGTCCGCGCCGCGTTCGGCCAGGCCCGTGGCGGCGGCGAGACCTGCGATACCTCCGCCAATGACGGCCACGGTGCGGGGCTCCTGCACGGTGTCGTAGCCCCGGTGGGCCAGAATCCGTTCGGCGTGCGGATCGCGCGGGGCGTTAGGGACAGCATGCGGTGAACGAATCATCCACGGGCTCCTTGATTGCGAGCGGTATAGGTGTACAGCACTTTGCGATGCCAGCCTTTGGCGTTCGTCACCGCGGTGTTGCGGAAGCCGGCTTGTCTCAGTCGCTTCAACACGTTGGCGGTCGAGTCGTTATCCATCACCGAGCGCCAGAGGTAGGTAAATAGCGAGGTTTTCGCGCCGGCCAGTGCTGCCAGCGGGATGACGATTAGAAAACACACCAGCGTCCATTTTGCCCGCGCCAGATTCGAGTCTGCCACCGAGTAATCCTGGAGCACCAGGGGTGAGTCGGGTCCCATGAACTCTCGGATCTTGGCCAGGATCTCAGTGCGCTCTTCGGCCGGCAGGTTGCGCAGCAGGTAGGCGGCAAACACCCCGTCGGGGGTTTGCGTTAATTCCGGGGCGGGGTTAGTCACGAGGTTCTCGACGCGATCCAATACGAATTCCGTGTCCTCGGGCCAGGTTTTGGCGCGCGCGGCTGCCAGCATCCCGGCCGAGGCGTCAACACCGACGACTTTGGCGTTCGGGATTGTTTTCAATAACGCTTTGGTGCTCAGCCCGGTGCCGCAACCCAGATCCCAAATGACCGGGCGGTTGGTGTCCTCCAGCATCGCGGCCAGCCGTCGAGCGGCCCGGCGCAGTTCGCGCTGGTATCCCGGGTTCAGCCGAGTGAGCAGGTCGTACCGGCGTGCCGAGGAGGTGAAGGCTTCACTGAGCAGCATGCGCGGGCGCCTCCTGAGCGAGTCGGGCACGACGATTCTTCAGCGCCTGCCACACCATAATGACGGTGGTGAGCATCGCGAATCCGAAGCCGAAGTCCTCGATGGGAATATCCCACGGGAACCGGATGCCCGAGGTCATATCTGGATTGTAGATGACAATCGGGTTCGATAGTTTCGTCAGGTACCCGTCGACCGGAATTTGGAATCCCAAGCAGATGCCCAGGGCAATCCAATACGCGGGCTTGCGGAAGATCCCACTGCGCACAATAAACAGTTCGACCAGCACCACGACGATCATGCCGATAACGGTCAGGATGGTGTATTCAGGCAACATCAGTGGCGCTCCCTTCGCGGTTTTTCCGTTTGGCAAAGAACCGCAGCACGGTTGACACGCCCTCGTAGCTGAGCAGCGCGCACAGCGAGATCACGACGAAGAACACGAGCTCTTCTAACGGCATCGGGCCAAGGTGGATGCCGGTGATGAATTCTGGGTTATAAGTCCAGTGGTTGCGCACAATGCCCAACAGATCCCACAGGCCAAATACGACCACAACCACGCCGACCGATGGCAGCATGAGCAGGGGGCGTCGATATACTCTGGCGCGGAATATAAATTCTAGCGGGAGGGTGATGGCCACGCAGGCGGCCATCAGTATCAGGTACTCGTATTGAGCCAAGAGCTTCCTTCCTTATCGGTTATGAGCGATGCGGGCAGCCGTGGGCTGCAGGGGCGTGGGCATCGGACCGGTGGTCGTGTCGTCGCGCAGGCGTTTGATCACATTTTCGGCCGAGATTAGACACATCGGCAGACCGACGCCGGGCACGGTGGTCGCGCCGGCGAAATACAGGCCGTCGATGTGCTTGGAGGTATTGGCGCCGCGGAAAAATGCGGATTGCGACAGGGTGTGGGCCAGTCCCAGCGCGTTGCCTTGCCAGGCATTGAAGCGGTCTTGGAAATCTCCGGGGCCAACGGTGTGGCGGGCGACGATCCGATCGGCCAGGTTCGGCACGCCGATGCG
>CALBOC010000205.1 GCA_937896705.1 uncultured Micrococcaceae bacterium
TCATGCCGCCCATGCCACCCATTGGGTCCATGCCACCGGCAGCGGCAGCTGGATCAACAGGTTCTGGCTTGTCAGCAATGACCGCTTCGGTCGTCAGGAACAGGCCTGCGATCGATGCGGCATTTTCAAGTGCCGAGCGGGTGACCTTGACTGGATCGTTGATGCCAGCTTCCAGCAGGTTGATGTATTCGCCGGTTGCGGCATTCAAGCCGTGTTCGGCTGGTAGGTTCTTGACCTTGTCAACAACCACACCTGGCTCGAAGCCAGCGTTTTCGGCGATCTGCTTCAGTGGTGCTTCGATACCGATTTTCACAATCTTGGCACCGGTGGCTTCATCACCTTCGAGCTTCAGATCGGCAAATGCGGTCTCTGCAGCTTCGATCAGTGCCACGCCACCACCGGCGACGATGCCTTCTTCAACGGCAGCTTTCGCGTTGCGGATGGCGTCTTCGATGCGAGCCTTGCGTTCTTTGAGTTCGACTTCGGTTGCTGCACCGGCGCGGATGACGGCAACACCGCCGGCCAGTTTGGCCAGACGCTCTTGCAGTTTTTCGCGGTCGTAGTCCGAATCGGTGTTGTCGATCTCGGTGCGGATCTGCGAGACGCGACCGGCGATCTGCTCGGAGTCGCCTGCACCTTCAACGATGGTGGTTTCGTCTTTGGTGACAACCACCTTGCGGGCGGTGCCCAGCATGTCGAGGTTCGCGTTTTCCAGGGTCAGG
This sequence comes from uncultured Micrococcaceae bacterium, assembly GCA_937896705.1. Lineage (GTDB taxonomy): Bacteria > Actinomycetota > Actinomycetes > Actinomycetales > Micrococcaceae > Yaniella. The sequence continues at coordinate 723 of CALBOC010000205.1, forward strand.
CCGACTTCTTCGGAGATGACCTGGCCGCCGGTGAGAATCGCGATGTCGTTGAGCATGGCCTTACGACGATCGCCGAAGCCTGGGGCTTTGACGGCAACCGATTTGAAGGTGCCACGGATCTTGTTGACAACCAGGGTGGCCAAGGCTTCGCCTTCAATGTCTTCGGCGATGATCAGCAGTGGTTTATTCGACTGCATGACCTTCTCGAGGATGCCAACCATATCTCGTGCGTTGGAGATCTTGGAGTTGACGATCAGAATGTATGGGTCTTCGAGGACCGCTTCCTGGCGTTCGCCGTCGGTGGCGAAGTAGCCGGAGATGTAGCCCTTGTCGAAGCGCATACCTTCGGTCAATTCCAGGTCCAGGCCGAACGTGTTGGACTCTTCAACGGTTACAACGCCTTCTTTACCGACCTTGTCCAGGGCTTCGGCGATGAGGCGACCGATTTCGGAGTCACCGGCTGAGATCGCAGCGGTGTTGGCGATTTGTTCGGTGGTTTCGACTTCACGAGCCTGCTGCTGCAGAGCTTCGGTCACAGCCGTAACGGCTTTGTCGATGCCGCGACGCAGGGCGATTGGGTCGGCACCGGCTGCGACGTTGCGCAGGCCTTCGGAGACGAGCGCCTGAGCGAGAACGGTTGCGGTGGTGGTACCGTCACCTGCGACATCATCGGTGCGCTTGGCGACTTCTTTGACCAGCTCTGCGCCGATCTTTTCGTATGGGTCTTCGAGTTCGATCTCTTTTGCGATCGAAACACCATCGTTGGTGATGGTTGGCGCGCCCCACTGTTTTTCCAGTACGACGTTGCGGCCACGTGGGCCCAGGGTTACCTTAACCGCTTCAGCCAGAGCGTTGAGGCCCGCTTCTAGGCCGCGGCGTGCTTCTTCGTCAAATGCAATGGTCTTAGCCATGTATTGCACGGTCCTTTCGGGACGAGTTGGTTCCACACCTGCACCACAGTGCCCGCGACGGCAAACTCCTGCCCTGACCGGGTGGCGGTACAGAAGTTTCAGCTGCTGGTGAGGTTTATCCGCGGGAGACTTTGGCAGTCACACCCGCAGAGTGCTAACACTAGTTTTAGCACTCGGGACCCTTGAGTGCAAGTAGCTAAGGTTCTGTTAATTCGCGGTGAGCACCACGAGCACACCGTCAACGGAGGGTTCATGCACTGCGACCCCTTCGACTTCCTCGGCCACGGCTTGCGCGGTGGGCTCGTTATTGGAGTAAAACACCGTTGTTTGTGCCGGTATCTGGCCGCTCCAGTTGTCCGCGACGGGCACATTAAAGCCGGCCGAGCCAAGCTCTTGAGCGACCTGTGTCGCACGCCCCTGAACCCCGGAGGCATTATAGACACTGACGGGCAGCTCATAGTTCACGGCGTCGTCGGGGGTATCGGTTGCTTCGTCGGTGGGCTCTTCTGAATCCTCGGGTTCCGGAGTTTCCGCACCGTCTTCTACTTCACCGGTTTCTAAGTCTTCGACGTCTTCGGGATCTTCAACTGGCTCTGGTTCGTCGAGTTCTTGCGTCCCGTCGGCATCTTGGGGTTCGTCTTCGACCGGAGCGTTCACGGTCTCTTCGGGTTCCAGACCGGATTGATTCAGCAGGTCAGATGGGTAGAGCCACAAATAGGACCCGATACCAATGGCCAGCGCTGCTCCGCCGGCTAAAATAATGGCGTTGAGCTGACCGGCACCTTTTGGCACCGGAAATTCCTGACGGTGCGCGCCCTGTTGGGTTGTGTAGCGTTCGACGTCATCGAAGCGATCCCGCGGGTATTTATCGTGTGTCGATTGCTGGGTCACGAAGTCAAACCTTCTACCCGCTGGTCTGTGGAGCGGGCGTTCAATAACCGATCGACAAGCATCGGATCATATGCATAGGCGCGTTCAGTGGTAATCAGCCGGGCAAGCTTGTGATAGTACCGGGTTGGGGTCATGCCAAAAGTATCGGTGATATCACGGTCTTTCGCACCGGCGTAATGCCAAGAGCGTTTTTCGAATTCCAGCATTTGCTGGTCTATCGCGCTCAGCGCTGCCATGCTTCTCCCTTCCGATCGGTACATCGCCACCAGTCTAAACTACCGCATACCCCAGATTTCGTTAGGCTAATCTCATGACCTTTTCTGCCTGGCCAAATATTCATCCTTCCTGGCACCCAGTGTTGTCCCCGGTGATCGAGGATCTGAGGGCACTGACCGAACAGATCCAGTCCCGCCGGGATGCCGGGGAGCACATTGAGCCGCAACCTGAAAACGTTTTGCGGGCTTTTCGGATGCCCTTCGATGCCGTCAAAGTGCTCATCGTAGGACAAGATCCCTACCCTACTCCCGGGCATGCGGTGGGGCTCAGCTTCGCCCTGCATCCACACGTGCGTCCGATTGCTCGCTCGTTGGCGAATATCTTTCAGGAATTACATGATGACCTTGGAATCGAACCGGTAGAGTCAGGCGATCTGTCCGCTTGGGAGGACCAGGGGGTGATGCTGTTGAACCGGGTGCTGACCGTGACCGCTCACGAGGCCGGTTCGCACCGCAAGCTGGGGTGGGAAAAAATCACCGATGCGGTCATCTCTGCGTTAGCTCAGCGCGAGCAGCCCTTGGTGGCAATCTTGTGGGGTCGTCAGGCTCGCAGTTTGGCGCACTGGTTTACCGCCCCGTCCACGCTGGTGCTTGAAGCTGCCCACCCCTCACCCTTATCGGCTCGCCGGGGCTTTTTCGGTTCGCGACCATTTTCGCAGACCAATGAATTCTTGACTCAACATGGCCTGAGCCCGATTGACTGGCGAACGCAGCCGGAGTCTCAGTAAGCCCAGCAGCAGGGACTGTTTTAGCGCTGCTCGGCCCGGCGGCGTTCATTGGACTTCAGACCCGAGGTGAGCGGCCGGGCCAATGCATCACCTAACACCAGACCGGTGGCGGTGGCCAAAATGATCACGGTGGCTTGCAGCAGTTCCAGGACTCCCCCGGACATCATGTCGACGTTGGAGCCGATTTCATACATCGCCCGGAAAATCATCAGCCCCGGTAACAGGAACAACACGGCGGGGACCGCAACCACCAACTGGGGTGCCCTGAGACTTAGCGCGACGATCCGAGCAAAGAATCCGACGGCCACGGCGGCACCCGCCGGTGCAATGCTGGGACCTAGGCCAAGGTCGATGGCCCCGGCATAGAACAAGTAGCCGACCGTGGAGACCATCCCGGTCGGGACGATCAGCCGCAACCGGGTTTGACTGGCGATCGACATGCCCATGGCCGCCACCGCCACCACGATGGCAAGCACCCAGTGGTCATATTCGATGGTGTTCATCTCGGTGATATCAATCGCCGGTGCGCCCATCATAGAAACAGCCACGATGCCCAACGCGATGCCGGCTACCAAGCCCACATACACTAATAATGAGGACACGATACGTCCGGCCGAAGTCACCGGGAAGCCATTGATGCCGTCCTGGACGGCTGAGACGATGCGTAACGACGGCACCAACAGGATTAACGACGCGGCAATCATCAGGGCGGGATCTCGGAAGATCTCTAACCAATAGAGGCCATAAGCCAGCACAACCGCCATGAAGCCACCGGCCATGGTCGCGAACACATCGGGGGCCCGCCACCGGCCCATCACATACACCGTGGCCATGCTCAGCGCCGAGGCACCCAGTGTCAACAGCGCAGAGAACCACGAGCCACCGATGAAGACCACGAATGCCGAAGCCCAGACACCGTTGGCTAAAAAGGCCACCCAGTTGGGGAAGGTTTTCTTCCGGTGCCGAATGGCCGCCAGGCGCGCGTGGGCGTCGTCGCGTTCTACGTCGCCCGAGGCGATCTCGGTGACCAATTCGTGCAAGTCGGCCAGTCCGGCGAAGTCAGATTCCCAGCTGCGCACCACCCGCTGGTAGGTGGCCGGGGGTTCCCCGGGCGGTGCGAAATTCAAGGAGATCGACTGGTTGGTGATATCCACTTCGGCGTCGAAGACTCCGTAGGCTTGGGTCACCACAATGATGGAGGTCTCGACCTCGAGCGCGCCCGCTCCGAAACGGAACATGGTTTCGCCCAGTTTCAGCGCCAACAACATGGTGTTGTGGGCGTCTTTGGCCTCGGCCACTGCTTTATACCGAGCACCGGTCAGCTGGTATGGCGAATCTTGCAACCTATTGGTCAGCCGGATCGCCTGGGTGGGCAGCGGTTCGGTGACCGGCGCGTATTCTTCGGTGTAGCTAGCTCGGGCACCGTCGGTGGCAATAGTGGTGTCGCGCGGCTTTTCTCCCAGGCTCTGGAAAGCTTGACGCCAGGTGGTCAGCGCCGGGAATCTGCGCGTGGCTGGCCCGGGATCTTCTTGGACGTAGGCAACTTCTTCATCGAATTTGGGCGGTTCCCGAAGCGGCTCGACCGGTTGGGTAGCATCGTCAGTGGCTAACACGGAAGTGGGCACCGGGTCTTGCGGGGCGGCGTCGGGCTCGGTGATATGCGGTGCCAATTGCGGAGCTTCAGCATCTGGGTTCGGCAACGTCACGGCCGGACGAATCACCGGGATGATCCCAACTTCTGCGGGCGGCTCAACCACCTCCGGGGCGATCTGGTCGTCGGTAGCTTCGGCATCATCCGCCGGTGCCTGATCCTCGTGGTCTTCGTTGGCCACCGCTGCCCTTCCTTCCACTAAAAATCCCGGGTACAGCTCCCCCGGGATACACCTCACCCCACGACGCATTGGCATGTCTGACGGGGTCAACTACCGCAAATACAGTATTAGAATCCCATATTTTTTCGATCGCACAAAACTGCACCCAGTCGAATCCAGTTGACGCATTTTCACTTGTCACCATGCTGTAATCTTCCGGTGGTCAAACCGAGGTGTCGCGGGGCCTCCTGAGCTGACGGGTTCGCACTGATAGTGTCGCCAGTCCGACATATCGTGCCTACTCAGCTGCCTTCTCACGCTACCATCCCCATTGCGACGAACGACAGGTTGGCGACCAACACAACAGCTGAGGCGTGTCATATTTCATATCGGGTGCCGAAGGTGAAATGTAAGCAGCCCCGAGACTAAATCGCCCAGTGAAAACTGCGAGCACGTAAACGCAACCTAACGAGCACCTTACGGCGAGCGCAGCGACCAAAATATCCTGCTAGAGGTGTGTTATTTCCGCATGCTGCTGCGCTAACGTTATGAAGGGAAGGTTATACCGAGCTCATGCGGTCCAACCGGTGGATCGCTCGGTACGCCTACAGATGTGCATACGAATGGGATCACCTATGGCAGTGGTATGGGACGGCAGAACTGACGAGGAAAAACTACAAGAACTTTTACGCCTTGGCGAACAAACGCAATTAGATTTCAAAGTCGAGCTCGACTTGCGGGATCGTCGTCACGAGCTGGATTTCGTCAAGGATGCGGTCGCGATGGCCAACCGTCCGCCCGGTGGCTACATCTTAGTGGGCATCACCGATGAGGGACGTTTACCGGCCACCCCGTGGCGGATCAAAAACCCGCAGATGTTTGATGGGGCCACCCTGCGGGACAAGATCGGCAAATACATCGAAGCCGATATCGAGGTTGTTTCCCAAATTCACCGGATCAACGGCAGCGATGTGGTGGTCATCGCGATCTTTTCTACTCGCTCGGGCCTACCGGTACCGATGCTGCGCGTCGGCCAGTACACCAGCCCCAATGGTAAGGGGCGCATGAAAACCAAAACCGTCTTCCGGCCCGGGGAAATTTTCATCCGCGACGGTGCCGGCAATGTACCTATGCGATATCGGGACTGGTCTTCGGTGTTAGCCAAGTACGATCAACAGGTCAAAGAAGCTGCAACCAGTGATGTGAACTCGCTGATGTCCAAACTTGCTGAGGCACTTGGTGGCGGCGGCAAAGTCAATGTGCCGTTAGAGCCGTTTATGACCGATGACACGGTTTCCGCGGCGATTCGAGCCAATATCCGCCAGGGCAACCGGGCCGAGCTAAAAATCTTCTTACAAAACACTCGAGAAGAAATTGTCGTGGCCGAGGAGAAGATCAAGCCCCTGGTTCGGCTGGTCGGGGTCGGATGCGAAGCGATGCTGGCCGATGACTATGATTTAGCAATCAAAACCATCGGGACGATGTACGACGCATTTACCTCCATTGCGAAGTCTCCCAGTGCAGTCGCGGCCACAATTGTGGCCGCGTATTTATTTGGTGCAGCTGCCGTGAGGTTAGGCTGCTGGGAGCTGATCCCGGAGCTCGTGCTGCGTCCGTTTCAGCGCACCCCCGCCCACCCGCGCTACAGTTCATGGATCCGTTACGGGCAGATTGAGGCCTCAGCTCATAATCAATACCCGTTTTCCTCAGTGCCCGTCGATGCCGATACCGATGAAGTTGATGATAATGGCACGATGATTTCTGAAGGACTGTCTTGGGCCCGGACTTACCCGCTGGTCCGCCCCGATGTGCTGCATGATTTTGGGCTGCGCAACACGACTCGCAAGACCGATACGTTGTTGAATTCACTGTGCCAGTTCGACTTTTTGTACGCGTGGCTGGTCAACGCTTCGACTCGAGAGAACAGTGGTGGGGGCGCCTATGCCGCGTCGTCAGCGTTCAAACACTGGCGGACGCTGCCAATTATTGAACGTGCCATAAGTAATGGCGAGATGCGCGCGAAGTTATTTCCTGCTGCCCGTGAAAAAGAAATCGCTCAGGCACTTCGCAGTACCTATAGTCACGCGGAAAAGGTCTCCAACCGGGAACGCTATTTCACCGGCTGGCAGCCACTTCCACCGTGGATTTCGGAATTTATCGATCACATCGTCGCAGGCGGCAACGGCGCGAATCAGCCTGCTGGACGCATAGGACAGCGGTCCAACGTCGTCCCCATCAATGAGGTCCGGGCAAACTAAGTCGAACGGTCCGAAACATGCTGCTGCCACTCGCTCCCCCACAATCCGTGCCGCTTCAAGCTGCTGACCGATCGCTGTTCAGAACCCCGCACGCAACCAGTCGGTTCAGTTGCCTGGAGCTCGCCAGGCGCCGGCGGCCTGGAAACTGGCAGATCGATCATCGCCGCGCACGGGATAGCCGAGGTAAAAGGCTTGGCTTTCAGCTGGGTGGCATGTGCAGGTGCGGTCATTGGCCCTTCCTCCGCCAGCATGATCCGGATCAGGTTGTTCGGGTCTGCGCGTTGCGCACTCTCAGCCGAAGC
>CALBOC010000206.1 GCA_937896705.1 uncultured Micrococcaceae bacterium
CCAAGCTCTTGGACCAGATTCCCAACAGCTAGTTCGAGTTCAGCAATATAATGATTGTTATCTGGGTTTTTACCAGACGCCGAGTTGCTCACAACACTCCTTTTACAATTTGTGGATACTCTATTTTTCAAAATTCTTGAGCTATTAGCAACATCATCTCATCATATCGTGCCCTGAGTTTCGAAAGCGGGGGTTTCGATGAAAGAACGATCGCGACTGATTGGCTGTGTTGCCGCACGGACACGGGTAGAATCCCTGTGAGATCCCTTTGACGTATCGCAGCTGATCACAACAGCGATCACCTGCGCGCCTACTAACGACATAACACAACGTCGTTTCTGAAAAGAAAGAGGTCACTGTGAGTACAGCTGAAGAAAGCTCTGACATTCTAAGTGGTTTGACCGACCACGCGCCAGATAAAGATCCAGAGGAAACCTCTGAATGGATCGAATCTTTTGACGCGCTAGTAGATGTGGCAGGCACCGAACGTGCTGAGTACATCATGCGCCATCTATTGCAACGTGCCGGCTCCAAGTCAGTTGCCGTGCCGATGGTCACCACCACCGACTATGTCAACACGATCCCGGCCGACCAGGAACCGGAATACCCGGGCGATGAAGAATTGGAACGCCGCTATCGTAACTATCTGCGTTGGAATGCTGCTGCCATTGTGCAGCGTGCACAGCGTGACGGCGTGGGCGTTGGTGGTCACATTTCCTCATACGCCGGGCAAGCAACGCTCTACGAAGTTGGACTCAACCACTTCTTCCGCGGCCAGGACCATCCCGGCGGTGGAGACCAAATTTTCTTCCAGGGGCACTCCTCCCCCGGCAACTATGCACGCGCTTACCTCGAAGGCCGTTTGAGCGAGAAAGAACTCGACGGTTTTCGCCAGGAAAAATCGCAAGCGCCAAATGGGTTGCCCTCTTATCCGCACCCTAAGATGTTGGATGAGTTCTGGCAGTTCCCCACTGTCTCCATGGGTATCGGCCCTATCAACGCGATTCACCAGGCCCAGTTCAACCGCTACATTCACGATCGCGGCATCAAAGATACCTCTGACCAACATGTTTGGGCGTTCCTGGGCGACGGGGAAATGGACGAACCCGAATCACGCGGTGCTCTACACGTTGCAGCGAACAGCAAACTGGACAACCTCACGTTCGTGATTAACTGTAACCTCCAGCGCCTTGATGGACCGGTTCGTGGTAACGGCAAGATTGTCCAAGAACTGGAAGCATCTTTCCGCGGTGCTGGCTGGAACGTCATCAAAGTTCTGTGGGGTCGTGAATGGGACCCACTGTTGGAAGCAGATGACAC
>CALBOC010000207.1 GCA_937896705.1 uncultured Micrococcaceae bacterium
GCGGCACGATATTGTTCAGTCACAGTCAATGGAGATCCTAACGCCGAGCATGTTCAACATCGCTAGTCTAATCATCTCGTTCAAGAGTTCTTCGGAGGGTGGTCTTATTTCCAGCCCAGCATCTTGAAGACTTCCATCCAGCCGGCGAAGATTTCCCGGTTTCGTTCGGGGCCAAGCTGCGCTGGATTCGCAAATAAAATGTAATCCGCTTCTACCAGTGCCTCGTCCTGAGCAAGGGTCTCTGCCAGCTGTTCTACGGTTCCGACATAGGTCGGTCCTGATCGAGCGGGCCCACCCTCTAACTGGCCAGCCTGATCGCGATGACTACCGGCGTGACCAAACATGCGGTCATCTTGTACCGACCGTAATGCAAACATCGACCGTGTCACAGCCGTGTTGCCGCCGGTCTCATGTCCTGAGTCTGCATAAGCCTCTCGGTAACGTCGTAGCTGGTCGGCCTGCTGAATGTGAAATGGTCGGCCGTCATCTTGCAGCAATAGGGTCGAGGATAAAAGGTTATACCCTTGTTGTCCCGCAATAACTCCCGAGCTGGTAGATCCGGAACCCCACCACAAACGGTCCACTAGACCCGGTGCTTGTGGTTGGGTCACCAGTTCGGTGGCCCCACCCGGGGACCACGGGGAGTTCGGATCGCCGGTGGCGACCGGTTGCCCTCCGACTGCGGCACGAATGCGTTGTCCGCGTTCTTGAGCCAGATCAGCCCAGGTCTGCCCAGGCGCTAAGGTGTACTCGAACTGTTCTTGCCCATCGATTGCAGCCTCTGGGGAACCCCGCGAGATCCCCAGCTGCAAGCGCCCGTTAGCTATGAGGTCGGTGGTAGCGGCTTCTTCGGCGAAATACAGCGGATTCTCGTATCGTAAATCGATAACACCGGTCCCCAGCTCAATAGTGCTGGTCTGGGCGGCCATCGCCGCAAGTGTTGGAAATGGGGCTGACAACATCCATTGAAAATGATGAACGCGGATCCAGGCACCGTCGAGACCTTCCTGTTCTGCTGCCACCGTCATGGCCAGCTGATCATCCAGTGCTGCTTTCGGATCCACCGTGCCGCTGACCCGGTCATAACCGAAATGCCCAAAGTTCAAGAACCCAATTTTCTTTGTCATACCTGACGGAACGCGCCTGACAACAGCCATATTCCGCGTGTGACAGCTGTCTCGTTCGACATCAACGTTGCTGCAACTCCAGACGTAGCCCAGCGGGGACTGGTTCGTGACCCCTGAGCCAGCATGATGCTCCATGATGAGATTTCTCCACAGGCTCAGGGATCTGCTGGGTGTTTCCGCTGGAATCTGGGATACTTGTCATGTTATGACTAGCGTTTCATCAAAGACTGCCACGCCCGGACCAGCATTCTCCACGCGAGAACGCGGCATAGGAGACCAGGGCGCACCCCACCCTGCTCCATCGGGGCACGCCATGCAGATGCCCCCCTTGACCATCGGCAATATCACCCTGGATGTGCCAGTCGTGCTGGCTCCGATGGCTGGGATTACAAACACAGCCTTCAGAAGGCTGTGTCGAGAATACGGTGGCGGACTGTATGTTTCCGAGATGGTCACAGCCAGAGCTCTGGTAGAACGCCACCCGGAATCGATGCGCATTATCGAACACGATCCCGACGAAGTCCCACGCTCCGTGCAGCTCTATTCGGTCGATCCGGTGTATACCCGCAAAGCGGTCCGGATGATCGTTGAAGAGGATCGAGCCGATCATATCGATCTCAATTTCGGCTGCCCGGTCCCCAAGGTCACCCGCAACGGTGGCGGTTCCGCGCTTCCATGGAAGCTGGATCTCTTTACGGCGATTGTTGCTGGAGCGGTCAAAGAAGCAGCACGCGCGAACATCCCGGTGACCATCAAAATGCGCCGAGGCATTGATGAAGACCACCTGACCTACCTTGACGCGGCTCGACGTGCCGTTGACGTCGGCGTCTCAGCGGTAGCACTCCACGGGCGCACCATGCGTCAGCACTATTCAGGCCAAGCCAACTGGGACTCAATTGCAGCGTTGAAAGA
>CALBOC010000208.1 GCA_937896705.1 uncultured Micrococcaceae bacterium
CCCAGAACTACCTGGCCGTCATCAAAGTTGTTGGTGTCGGCGGCGGCGGCGTGAATGCTGTCAACCGAATGATCGATGTCGGCTTGCGCGGCGTTGAATTCATTGCCATCAACACCGATGCTCAAGCCCTGTTGATGTCCTCTGCCGAAGTGAAATTGGACGTTGGACGTGAACTCACTCGAGGACTGGGCGCCGGCGCCGATCCCGAGGTTGGTCGGCAAGCTGCCGAAGACCATGTCGAAGAGATCGAAGCCGCGCTCAAAGGCGCCGACATGGTCTTTGTCACCGCTGGCGAAGGTGGCGGAACCGGTACAGGTGCAGCACCCGTTGTGGCCCGTGTTGCACGTTCCTTGGGTGCCCTCACCATCGGTGTGGTAACTCGGCCGTTCACCTTCGAAGGTCGTCGTCGCGCCACCAACGCTGAAATTGGCCTTGAGGCCCTGCGCGATGAAGTCGACACCCTCATCGTCATCCCGAATGACCGTCTGCTGTCGATTTCCGATCGTTCCATCTCCATCATGGAGGCGTTTGAAGAAGCCGATAAAGTCTTATTATCCGGTGTTCAGGGTATTACCGACCTCATCACGACCGCCGGACTAATTAACCTTGACTTCGCAGACGTAAAGTCAGTGATGCAGGGGGCCGGCTCCGCCCTGATGGGGCTTGGTGCGGCACAAGGCGAGAACCGAGCCGTGGAAGCAACCGAGGCCGCCATCGCCTCCCCGCTGCTGGAAGCCTCGATCGACGGCGCACACGGCGTGCTGCTGTCCATTCAGGGTGGCACCGATATGGGTCTGTTCGAGATCAACGAAGCTGCCCGGATGGTCCAAGAGGTCGCCCACCCAGAAGCCAACATTATCTTTGGTGCGGTCATTTCCGATAACCTCGGCGACGAAGTGCGCGTTACCGTCATTGCTGCCGGCTTCGATGACCCAGTCAAGAGCAACCACGAGAACCCACAGTCTCAGGTCGCCTCACCGGCCGCGCCGGTAGCTTCGATCAGCCCGGTCAGCGGACCGGATGCCTCTGGTCGTCGGACATCCCCGGAACCCGCTCCTGCTCCGGAGGACGAACCGGAGCGTTCCAAGGTCGAACCGTTGCCGACCGTGGTCGAGTCTTCCAATAAACGCAATGACGACCTTGATGTCCCCGACTTCCTCAAGTAAATACCTGGCCTACCCGGCTCAGCCTGGCTTGACGCACCATGTTGCGTTCACCACGGTGGCAGCGGGGAATATGTCAACCACGGTGTTGAGCGAGGATCAAACCGCGACCGAGGTCCAAGGTCATCGGCGTGCTGTTGAACACGAGCTTGGCATCGCGCCGGGAGCGACCCGGTTCGTCTCACAGATCCACTCCAGCAGAGTTGTTGAGGCGGACACGGTCGGCTGGGCAGAACAAAAAACGTTAGAAGAAGCAGACGCAATCGTGTCTTCGGATGGCACCGATCCCTTAGCCATCCTGGTCGCGGACTGTCTGCCGGTAGCCTTCACCACCGACTACGGTCCCACTGCTGTGGCACACGCCGGTAGAGTCGGGTTATTAGAAGGCGTCCTAGAAAATACCGTCGCCCAGTTGCGTGGTCTGAACGCTGATGAGCGTGGAACCATCAGGGCGGTGATCGGTCCCAGTATTTGTGGCAGCTGCTATGAGGTGCCACTGGAGATGAGAAATACCGCGGCGCAACGCTACCCTAATATCGCTGCTGAAACGTCCTGGGGTACGCCGGCGCTAGACCTTCCAGCTGCTGCCGAAGCCCTTTTGAAGGCGCTAGCTGTGAACGTCGTGCGCAGCAATATCTGTACCTATACCGACGAGCGGTACTATTCCCACCGCCGTGAACCCGGTCAGGGACGGATCGCTGGATTCGTCTGGAAAGCTCGACATATCGCATAATGGTCTACGACACACCGGATCGGGTCGCGTATTTCCCCTGATTTCGTGGGGTTGTCTACTAGTGTCAATAGTGAACCAGCAAGGATTAGAGGTGCGCATGGTTAGCGGATTCAAGAAAGCCATGATCCGAATGGGTCTGGCTG
>CALBOC010000209.1 GCA_937896705.1 uncultured Micrococcaceae bacterium
TCCTCGGCGACACTTTGACGCATGGTCCCCGCAGCGATAGTGATGCTCTCCTGCCACCAGTCGCCTGCGGTTGCCGCCGTGAACGGGAAACGAAAGGCCGTCATCTCGCCGTTGAGTTCATCCGGGGGACCCGCATCTTCCTTGGCGAAATAGGGCGCTACGACGAGCAAGTAACGTTCACCCTCGAAGCGTTCATCGTAGACGCCGTGGGTGGGCCGTCCGTCGGTGAGTTCGGGGTTTTCACCGATGACGGCGCGCAGCCACATGCCATACCCGTCATCGGCGGGTTCGTACCCCATATCCAAAGGCTCAGCGTGCAGCAGTTGTACTTCATCTGTGTCGACGGCGACGATATCGGGCCACGGGATGTTAGTGAACACGTCAACTCGTGCGGTCTCCTCCGGACTGGTAATCACGGCACGCTGTGCAGAGCGGCCATTGAATTGAGGTGCCGTGTCATCGGCTTCTAGTGCTGCGGTGAGATCTTCAAATTCCGCATCCCAGGCTTCGGGGATTTCAAATGTCAGATGCCCCTCACCTAATTCCACCGTGGTGGTGAGGTCTTCGGTCGCGGCCGGAGTGGGCGCAACCGAGGCAGTTTCGGCTTCAGTCACCGGACCGTCAGTGATGTTGGAACACCCGGCGATTGCCAGCGCGCCGATCAGTTGCGCGCCGACGACAAATAACCTCGCCCGCGATGTGAGTTGCATACCGCTACGATAAGCAATTCCCACCCGCCTTAGCGAGGTTTGTCGGTCTCAAATCCGTGCGGACAAGCCGATCCGTGATTTAACGTTCGGTTCGCACAAAGATTCGGTTGCCGTCGGCATCAGAGAGTTCCCATTCGGTGGGCTCTGCTGTATCGTTGAGCAGCTTTCCGCCGGCTTCGACGGCCGCTTGGACGCGGGATGTGGCCTGGTCGGCGGGTAAGAATACATCCAAATGGGCTTTGCCCAACGCACCGGACAGATTTACTTCGTCGGTGGATGCTGACGTGTCTGCGAATTGATGAAAGCGAATTGCAGGCAGCACGTCGGACCGATCAACGAGGAGATTCTCGTCGCCTTTGACTTCCTTGAAGTTCAGGATGGCCTGCCAAAACGGTTTAATCGCTGCCACATCGGCACTGACGAGCACCAGATGAGTTCGGGCAATCTTTTCGGGCTGCCGCTTGAGCTGCATTTCTTCAATCAGGACATCGACGGCGGTGGCGAAACGAATATCGCGGTCGGTCAGGTGCCCGACGTCGTGGCTGAGTACGCGCATGCGGATGGTATTGTAGCGGACTTCAAAGTCGGGGTGGTGGTCTTGGGCTTCGGCGAAGTTGGTGAA
>CALBOC010000210.1 GCA_937896705.1 uncultured Micrococcaceae bacterium
ACCGTGTACACGTGATCGAAGAGTTCCAACGGGTTGATGTCGGGTTGCTGACCCATCGCCTCGCGCAGCGAGGCCGCGACCTGTTCGGCATCGTCATGGTACTGCGCCTCAAGTTCTTCGGTGAGTGCCCCCTCGTTGTGGAGGTAGGCGCGCATCCGATGCAACGGGTCGCGCTTGGTCCACTCGTCGACCTCGGCGCTGTGTCGGTATCGGGTCGCGTCGTCGGCATTGGTGTGGGACTGGATGCGGTAGGTATCGGCTTCGACCAAAAATGGGCCGCCACCTTCTCGACAAAGCTTGACCGCTCGACCCAGCACCGCCAACAGCGCGGCGAGGTCATTGCCGTCAACAAGCTCACCGGCCATGCCATAGCCCACGGCCTTATGGGCCAGCGACGGGGCTGCGGTCTGCCGGGACAGGGGCACCGAGATGGCGTACTTATTATTCTGGACGAAGAAAATCACGGGCAGCTTGAACACCGACGCGAAGTTCAGTGCTTCGTGGAAGTCACCCTCAGAAGTGCCACCTTCTCCGACCATGCCCAAGACCACCATCTCCTCGCCCTTGAGCCGGGCCGCTTGGGCCATACCGACGGCATGTAGCAGTTGGGTGGTCAACGGGGTGGATTGGATCGAGGTGTTGTGCTCGTAGGGGTTATAGCCCTGATGCCAATCGCCGCGGAAGCTGGTCATCACCTGGACCGGATCAACCCCGCGGGTAATGACCGCCACGGTATCCCGGTAGGTTGGAAACAGCCAGTCACGCGGCGACAAACACAGGGCGGCTGCGACTTCCGAAGCCTCTTGCCCATGTGATGACGGGTAGACGGCCATCCGGCCCTGACGGACCAGCGCGTAGTTCTGGTCATTGACCCGGCGCCCGATGACCAGTTGACGATAGCCTTCTAAGAGGTCTTCCTGGGTGGGCATGGGGTACTCGTGACCGGGGGTGGATCCCTGCTCCCCAACGGATAACAGTTCTCCGGCTTCGGAGATCATCTGGATCCGACCGTGGGTGGGTAATAAGTAGTCTTCGAGGCTGATCCCCAGCTTCTTGGCTTGTTCTTCTGACAGATCAGGTTGTGCGTTTTCCGGCATCATGGCGGGCACTCCCTCCAGCGTTCGTGTGAAGTAGATAACACTAGTATCAGTCAAGAACGACGAATTGTGGGGTTGGGTTCAAAAAGTGCAGACAGCTTGCTTGGATACGCCTAAGCTGGTGAACACTTCGTTCGACAACAGGGACTTTCTTGAGCAAGATGGTGGAGCCAATGGCAACTGACGATCCGCAGAATCCCGAGCAGATGAAGCTGGATGCCATAGACCGCAAAATCATCGCCGCACTGGCCAAGGACGGGCGGATGTCGATGACCGCGCTGGCAGCTTCGGTGCACATCTCTCGGGCGCATTGCCACGCACGAGTCCAGCGTCTGGTCGAGTCAGGCGTCATTACGGGCTTCACCATCAATGTTGACCCCACAAAGCTTGGGTTGGGTGCTTCAGCACAGGTGATCCTAAAACTACGCCAACATAACTGGCGGGCCTTGCGACAAAAGCTACTGGCCATCCCCGAGGTCTGGCATGTGACCCTGACCGGCGGGCCGATGGACGTGATCCTGTTGGTCCGGGCTCGCGATACTGCGGATCTGCGCAGGGTGGTGTTCGATGAGATCCAACCCCTGGCCGGGGTGGTCGATACCCAAACCTTTATGATCTT
>CALBOC010000211.1 GCA_937896705.1 uncultured Micrococcaceae bacterium
CCCACCCGGCCGCGAGTGCTGAGATCACGGCTCCAAGAGCAAGTACGGCGGTAGTCAGCGAGCGCTTGATCCCGCCGGGCAAAGTGAAGGTTTGTATGACAAACATCAGTAACACGCCCAGCGCTATGGCGCCCCCGACCGGAGCCAGCCAGAGTTCCAGTGCCCGCTCTGAGAAACGTGTCCCAAGCGGGAGCAAACTCACCAGCCACACCGCTAAGAGCCCGGGCACAGCCAGTCCGGCGCTCACGCCCAACCGCGGCCGGGTGTTGACCGTCATCGGCCATGCCAGGGAGAACACGACAACCAGCACGGACAGGACCAACGGCCCGGTGTAGGTTGGCAGGTTCGGCAAAAAGACCGTGACGATCGCGAGGATCGTCGCTGCGGCAACCGTGGTGAAAGCTGAAATTGTTCTGCGCACCTATCTATCATGGCATGTAGCGCCGCAAAACTTGGGCCGAAAGACAAGTGTGCGATGAAGAACTAACCGAACAGTTATTCTGGTGACATGACTGATTTGCGCGTGTTGTGCCCTTCCGAAACCTCCGATGAGCTGTCTAATCTCCGTCTTCTTGCTAACCGCGGTGTTGCCGCCGACCACAATGAACCTTTTGGGGATCAGACTTGGGTTGAACTCACCTCTGGCAATGCGTGGCTCATTACCACCGGAGAACCGGAACTCACGGGTGCTTCCACCATCATCATCCCAACTGACCAGGCCCAGCCGGTATTGATCGAACTCGTAGTTGACCCAGATGCTCGCGGTGAAGGTCTGGGCCGCGCACTGGTCGATGCGACCAAAACTCTCATCACCCAAGAGGCCAGCGAAGATCAGGTCATTACCGCGTGGTCGCACGGTGATCATCCTGCCGCGCGTGGCCTCGCTGCTGGTGTGGGGCTGGAGCCGGTACGCATTTTGTATCGTATGGCGATGGAAATTGATCGCGAATCCTTCGGCGATGTTAACGTGCCCGCCGGATATTCGATTCGCACGTTTGAACCCGGCATTGACGATGCCGCCTGGCTTGAGCTCAATGCCACGGCTTTTGCCGACCACCCCGAACAAGGGCAATTGACCCAAAAAGATCTGGACGCCAGAAAAGCAGAAGATTGGTTTGATCCGGCTGGCTTTTTTATTGCTGAAGATTCCACGGGCACCCCGGTGGGTTTCCATTGGACCAAAACACCCGTGGGCTCTGCCGCCGGGGAAGTCTATGCGGTTGGCGTGCACCCGAAAACCCAGGGCACGGGGTTAGGTAAAGCCTTGACGCTCCACGGGATGAATCACCTGGCCGCGGCTGGGCTGGAAAAGATTGTCCTGTACGTTGATGATGAGAACCGCCCGGCAGTGAACTTGTACAATTCATTGGGCTTCGGTGTGGAAAACACTGACGTCATGTTCTCCTCCACGAGCTAAGGTATACATGCGCCCGGCTAAACGCATCGGCAAACTCACGACCACCCGCGCTACCGCAACCACCACCGACGAAGGTGCCAACGCCAAAGTATTGGCAGCCGGTACGCTGCCCTGGCGCATTAAAGGTGGGCAGCTGCAGGTCCTGTTGATTCACCGCCCCGAGTACGACGACTGGTCGTGGCCAAAAGGCCGCTTGGGCGCCAATGAGACCCTGCCCGAAACAGCCTGGCGTGAGACCAAGGAAGAAGTAGGCCTCAACCTCTCGCTGGGTATCCCGCTGGGTGTCATTCGGTATAAAAACCCCAATGGTAAGAACCGCAAAGAGGTCTGGTATTGGGCGGCACGCGTCGTCGACAAAAAGCCAACCGTAGACGGCACAGAAGTCGACGCCACCCGCTGGGCGACAGTTGAACAAGCCCGGCAACTTCTATCTAAAACCGTGGATCACAAACCACTCGACATGCTGGCGCAAGCCTATGATGACAAGCAGCTAGCCACGATCCCGTTCATTGTGTTGCGTCAGGCAAAACCTATTCCGGCCGAGTCGTGGACCAAGGATGAGGTGGATCGGCCCCTAGCCGAATCGGGGTACACCCAGGCCAAAGCAGTGGCCCGACTGCTGCGTGCGTGGAAACCGACTCGTATCGTGACTTCAAAGTACACGCGCTCGTTAGAAACCATCGCACCGTATGTGAAAAAGCACGGCGGAAGTGTGCGTACCAAACGCTGGTTGAACATCAACACAGCCGCCAGCCACCCCAAACACCTGGCACGCCGGCTGCATCAGGAGCTCAAACGGTTGGAACCGAGCATGATCTGTTCCCAACCATCGGTCATCAAACGTGTGCTGAAAGAAGTCAAAGCACTCGTCAAGGGTGATGAGACGCTTATCAATGCGAAGGTTATTATCTCTGGCAAGAAGTCGAATCTGGCGTCCGGTTCGATCCTGGTGGCCCACCGAGCCAAACATCAAAGTGGCCGCCTTGTCGCTATCGAACGCTATGACCCATTGGTGAAATAGGAGCCGACCGATACCGGCCGTACCGCCTGCCCCGGCGCCTTGGTAGGCTGGGAATATGACTACCTCGCCAGGCACGCAACCTGCCAAAATCGTGCACGAGCATCTGCGGCTCGTCCATGCTCCCGCCAAGGACCGGTTCGAGCTCTACCAAGATCGTCCCGAAACCGGCGACAGTGTATTCATCGGCTTCATTGGTTATCGCATGGCAGAAGAAGACCCCGACGTGTATGTACTGCAGCATACGATCGTGGCCGAACAGTACGGCCGCCAAGGCTATGCCCGCGCATTGACTACCCTGGTGTTGGAGGACCTGGCAAAACGGGAACAAAAGTTCACGACGCAGTGTTCTTATATTGTGGACTATTTGCGCAGGTATCCCGAATATTTGCGACTGGTGACCAACCCCGGCGCCCGATCATCACGGAAATAAGGAATATGACCGCTACCTCCATTGAGACCCCGTACGAAGAGTTGCTAGCAGATGTGCTCGAACATGGCACACTGACAACTGATCGCACCGGAACCGGAACCTATTCGGTTTTCGGACGCCAGATTCGGTACAACTTGGCCGAGTATTTTCCGCTGATCACCACCAAACGCGTCCACTTCAAATCGGCTGCACTGGAGCTGATCTGGTTCCTCAATGGTGAGTCCAATGTGAAATGGCTTCAAGAACGCGGCGTGCGCATTTGGAATGAATGGGCCGATGAAGATGGCGAACTCGGACCCGTCTACGGTGTGCAGTGGCGTTCATGGCCCGCCCCCAACGGTGAGTCCATCGACCAGATCAGCCAGGTCATGGAATCTTTAGCCAATAGCCCCGGGTCCCGCCGTCACTTGGTCTCAGCATGGAATCCCGGACAGCTCGATGAGATGGCTCTGCCCGCATGTCACGCGATGTTCCAGTTCCACGTCCAGCCAGAAGAAAACGGTCCGGGCAAACTATCGTGTCAGCTCTACCAGCGCTCAGCCGATATGTTTCTGGGCGTGCCGTTCAACATCGCCGAGTACTCGCTGCTGACCATGATGATGGCTCACCAGCTGGGGTATAACCCCGGTGAATTTATCTGGACTGGCGGGGACGTCCACATCTATTCCAACCACGTTGACCAAGTCCGCGAACAACTCACGCGCGAACCGTACCCGTATCCACAGTTGCGCTTCCGTCGGAAACCAAAAGATCTGTTCAGCTACGAATGGGAAGACTTCGAACTTGTCGAATATCAACACCACCCCACCATCAAAGCTCCAGTTGCCGTCTGATACCCAGCTGGGCATGGTCTGGGCCCAAAGCCTCAATGGCGTCATTGGGCTCGACGGTGATATGCCCTGGAATGTGCCCGAGGATTTGCAACATTTCAAACGTGTGACCATGGAGCAGGTCCTGGTCATGGGGCGCAAAACCTGGGCGTCGTTTCCAGACTCCGTGCGACCGCTGCCAGGTCGCACTTCGGTAGTGGTCTCCCAAAGCTTTAGCGAAGACCCTTCGGACCCGAAGCTTCAAGACGACAGCGTCCATGTGGCGGCTGATTTACAAGCCGGTCTGGAACTTGCCGGTGAGCTTAAGACGGGACCCATAATTTGGGTCATCGGTGGGGGCAGCCTATATGATCAGGCACTAGACCTCGCCACCGTGGTAGAACGCAGCGTGTTCAACCTCGACATTGTCGGCGACACATATGCCCCCGAACTCAATGACTCATGGTCACTGAGCACCCAGGATCCAGCAAACGGTTGGCATATGTCGAAATCCTCGGTGCAATACCGGTTCGAACGATGGGAGCGCACCCTTGACGAAGACCACTAACACCGCACCGGTGTCGCAGCGCCAGATGGTGCTGGCATTCATCGGTCTGGTAGCCGGTCCCCTGCTGGCTTTAGTGTCGGCCGGGATGGGCCTTTACCTGGTGTTGACCGGTAAAACTATCGCCGGTGTCCTTTTTATCCTCGTGCTAACCCAAGCATTTATTGGCGTGGGGCTGTGGGCCTATAACGCACGGAAAAAACACGCTCTAGCCCAGAAGGAAGACTAAAACGTTATGACTCAACAAACTTCAGAGGCTCCTGTGTACGCTGATGCCGCTTCCCGCCCCTCCGTTGGGCTCATCGGTTGGCGCGGCATGGTCGGATCCGTCCTCATGCAACGCATGGTCGAAGAAAACGACTTCGCCAAAATCAATCCGGTATTCTTCTCGACATCCAACGCTGGTGGCCCGGTACCCGAACTGCCAGGCGTGGATACTTCAGAAACCCTCCAAGACGCTCATGATCTTGAGACCCTGGCGAAACTGCCCATCATTTTGACCACCCAGGGCGGCGACTACACCAACGAGGTCTATCCGAAACTGCGTGATGCCGGTTGGGATGGTATCTGGATTGATGCCGCTTCCGCGCTGCGCATGGACGATGAGTCAATCATTGTGTTGGATCCGGTCAACCGAGACCAGATTGATGCCGGTCTGAAAAACGGCGTCAATCAGTTCGTCGGCGGCAACTGTACCGTTTCTCTAATGCTGCTGGGTCTTGGTGGGCTGATGCGCAACGGCCTGGTCGAATGGGGCACCGCCATGACCTACCAAGCTGCTTCCGGTGGCGGCGCTCGCCACATGCGTGAGCT
>CALBOC010000212.1 GCA_937896705.1 uncultured Micrococcaceae bacterium
GCCAAGGCGATCGACCACGGGCTGCGCATGCACTATGCCGGAGCCGACATCGTCGACGTCGGCGGGGAATCCACCGCCCCGGGCACCGATGAGATCAGCCCCGAAGAAGAACAGGCCCGCATCCTGCCGGTGGTTGAAGCGCTCATCAAGGCAGGCGTCTACGTTTCGGTTGACACCCGCCACACCGAAACCGCCCGTGCTGCCCTGGCCTATGGCGAAGTGATGATTAACGACGTCTCCGGGCTGCGCCACGAAGCAGACATGCCCAAACTCATTGCCGAAACCGGCGCCCGCTACGTGGTAATGCACAACCGTGGCAATTCCAAAACCATGGACGGACTGGCCGACTACACCAGTCTGGTCGACGACGTGGTGGCCGAAACCCAACAGGTCATCGACACATTCTTAGCCGCCGGGGTGACCAAAGACCAGCTGATTGTGGATCCCGGCCTGGGCTTTTCCAAGTCCGGTGACCAAAACTGGCAGCTGCTCAATAACCTCGACGCTTTCCAAGCCCTGGGCTACCCGGTGCTCATTGGCGCCTCGCGCAAGCGGTTCCTCGGCTCGATGCTGGCCGACAGCTCGGGTGAACCCGTCGAGCCGCGCCAACGGGATCACGCGACCGCGGCGATCACCACGCAGGTGGCCGAAGCCGGCGTCTGGGCGGTGCGCGTCCACTCGGTCATCCCGAATGTGGACGCCGTGAAAACGGTCACTGCCCGCCACGCCGCGAAGTAGTCCCGATGGCCAAGATCAGTCTGACCGGACTGCGCGTGCGCGGCCACCACGGCGTGCTCGACCACGAACGTGCCACCGGCCAAGTGTTTGTAGTCGACCTGGAACTTGATGTCGACGTGGACCAGGCGGCGGCAACCGATGACGTCGCCGACACCGTCAACTACGCCGAAGTCGCAGCGGTTGCTGAACGGATTATCACCGGGGCCCCAGTCAATCTGATCGAGACCCTGGCGGTCAACATTGCCGAAACCATCCGAGCAGAATTTGGTCTAGTGAACTCGGTGGTCGTAACTGTTAACAAACCCCAGGCCCCCATCCCGGCCGACTTCGCCAATGTCGCGGTCACCGTCGTGCGCCACAGGACCGTTTGAGGGCGCGAGCATGGAGCAGTTGCCGGAAGACTTGACGACCGCGCCCACACACCCGGTGTCGGCGGTGCTTGCGTTAGGTTCGAATCTGGGAGACTCCCAGCAGATCTTGTACGACGCCGTCGAAGCCCTGCGCTCCCACGCTGAAGTTCAGGTCACCGCGGTGTCACCGTTGGCCAAAACCGCACCGGTGGGGGGACCGGCACAACCCGATTTCCTCAACCAGGTGCTGCTGATCGATACCACCCTGGCACCGCACGCCCTGTTACAGCTGGCCCAAAAACTAGAACAAACCGCCGCCCGGGTCCGGGATATTCGTTGGGGCCCGCGTACCCTGGACGTCGATATTATTACCTACGACGAGGTGGTCTCGGATCACCCGGTGCTCACACTGCCCCACCCCAGGGCCCAGCAGCGCGCATTTGTGCTCACCCCGTGGGCCTGGGTTGATCCCGAAGCGACACTCAACGGGGTGCCCATCACCCAGTTAGCCGCCCAAGCCGATGACGCAACCACCGTCCAGCACGTACCCACTACGTCCCAGGAGGGAACTCCGTGACATCGATACGCATCGGTTGGGTGCTGCTGGTGATCGTTGTAACCGCGATCTTCGGGTGGCTGGGCGGTTTCTATTCGGCCGAGAACGGGTGGCCAGCCCCGGTGTTGGGCTACACCTCGGTCATCACGCTGACCGGTGTCATGGTGCTGGAACTGATCTTAGGATTGCGCGTACTCAAAGACCGGGAGCGCCCGGTCGCCGATCGTATGAACCCGGTGGCCGCGGCCCGCACCCTGGTGTTGGCTCAAGCCGGCACGTACGCTGGAGCTGCAATCGGCGGCTGGCACATTGGGATGCTGCTCCATCGGCTACCCGCCAGCGGGCTTGGCTCAACGGTGGTAACCGAATCCATTGTGCAGATGGTGACGGCGTTGATCCTCGTGGCGGTTGGATTTATTGTGGAACAATGGTGCAGGATCCCACCGGATGACACCGACGATAACGGGAACCACAATCGGAGGCCACCAAACGCCTCCGGAGCGCAGCAGACCACCCGGCAGGCCGAACCGATTGAGCGGCCAGAGTTTTAGCCCCACCACCAGAATGCAGGCATGGATCACGAACAGTTACCCTATAAACGGGTCTCCACCAAGCTGATACCGCTGCGCCAAATTCACAACGCCCTGCTGGTGGGCATCCCCGTCATCGCGATCACCGTCGGGTTGCTCGTCGTCTGGAACGTGACACCATTCTTTGAGCTCTACCCGATCGCCTATCTGCTGTTTATGGTCCCGGCGGGGCTGCTGATCTGGGGCATTGTCTACGCGTTCATTATTCCCCGCCAGGTCCGGGCGATGGGATACCTGGAAAAGCGCAACGACCTCCTTTTACGACGCGGCATCCTGTTTCGGCATCAGGTCGCGGTCCCATACGGGCGCATCCAATACGTCGACATCCGCCAGGGGCCGCTGCAGCGCATGCTGGGCATCACCTACATCGTCATCACCACCGCCGGGGGCGGCACCGCCTCAACCTTCGAGGGCCTGGAAATGGCCGAGGCCGAACGACTGCGCGATGAACTGACCCAGCGCGGCTATGCTCGGCTGGCAGAACTGGGAGAGTCATGAGTCAATCGCACCGTCCCGTGCCCGACCCAGCACCCGGGGACCACACCGCACCCGAAAACGCCCAGTCGACCGAGCAACCGTGGCGCCGCGTCCACCCCATTTCCCCGTTCATCCGGTCGTGGTCCGCGCTGCTGATCTTCGTGTACTTGATCATGAGCTTTTCGGTGCGCGAGCTCCAAAGCTTCATCGAGGCCGTCAACCTGTCCGTGGGCCAATCCCTGCTGATCCTGTTGGGCCTGGTCATTGGCATCCTGGTGGTAGCGGCCGGTCTGTATGCGATTGCGTGGCGGTTCTATCAATTCCGGATCACCACCGAAGCCGTGGAACTCCACGCCGGCGTGATCTTCCGGCAGCGTCGCTACATGCGCCTGGACCGCCTGCAAGCCGTGGACATCGTCCGGCCTTTCTTTGCCCGAATCTTTGGGCTCTCAAAACTTTCACTGCACGCCGCCGACGGCGGGGAAACCACCCTGACGTTGGAATACGTGCGCGAATCCGACGCTGAACGGTTACGCCACGAAATTCTCTACCTGGCCTCGGGGGCCCAGGGCGACCCCGCGCTCGACCCAACCACGGACGACACCCCGGCAGCTGCCATCATCCAGGTGCCCCATTACCCTTACGAGGGTTACTTGGCCCAGTATGTGCAGCACAACCCGCACGGGCTCAACGAACAAGTCCTCACGGACCACACCTCGCGGCAATCATCCAGCAGTCGGGAATTACTCACCATCCCCTTTGGCCGCGTCATTGGGGCAGCAGTGTTGACCGGATTGTCCACCGGGGTGTTCACCGCGCTGACCGGTGGCGTCACCACCGGGTTCTTTATCTGGTTGGGTGCCCGCGGCGACGCCGACTCGGCCGCGATCCCAGTGAGTCTGCTGATGCTGCTGATTTTTGCCGGGATCGGACTGTTCACCGCACTGATCACCGCCTTTGGTCAGGTCAACGCGAACTTCAATTTCACCGCCAAGACCGCCGACTCGGGGGTCCGGCTGACTTCTGGCATGTTGTCGACGACCTCGCACACCATCCCGCCCGGCCGCAT
Organism: uncultured Micrococcaceae bacterium; assembly: GCA_937896705.1. Lineage (GTDB taxonomy): Bacteria > Actinomycetota > Actinomycetes > Actinomycetales > Micrococcaceae > Yaniella. The sequence goes on from CALBOC010000212.1 coordinate 3,781, forward strand.
CCAGGCCATCCAGATCACCCAACCGTTGGCCTACCGGATCTTCGGGTGGTACCGCATCCAGGTCACCGTCGCCGGGTACGGACTCACCGATTCCTCAACCACCGTCCTGCCCGTGGGGACCTTCGACGATGTGATCATCATGCTGTCGGTCTTGGCCCCCGACCCCGGTGTCGAATACGCCAACGACCTGATCTACACGGCCCTAAAACATACGTCCGACGACGATGGCTTCACGAAAGTGCCCGGCCGTGCCCGCATCTGGCAGCCGGTGGCAGGCCGGCGACACGGGTATCGCACCACGCCGACCCTATTGTTGATCCGGTTCGGTCGTCTCCGCCGAAATCTGGCGATGATACCGCACGAGCGCATCCAACAATCAACGGTCCATCAGACGCTGTTCGACAAACTCTCCGGGACCGCCTCGGCGCGATTTGTTACCCCGCCCGGCCCGGTCCGCGTGTATCTGAGTAATCAAGAACCCGCCGGATTAGTGCAATTATTCTTCGAAGAAGCCGAAATCGCCGCCCACGCGCGACGGATCTCAGACAAAAACCAGTGGATGGCCGAAGAGGAACTCGAAAACTTTGACAAAGCAACGGAAAAGGCTCGGGCGGCAGGTGAGACAGCGTGAAAGGCTTTCCTGCTGACCTCGAGTTTCGTCCCGTTCGAGCGCAACTGACAACCTACCGGCAGATCTATAACCTGATCAGCATGGTGTGCTTTGTTCCGCTCCTGACCCTGGCGGCCATCATCTTCAACGCCCAAGTGGATCCCAATTTCTGGCACGGGCTAAGCTACATCCCGGCCGCCTGGGCATTGCTTTACGACGTGGGTTTGATCATCGTGACCCCGTATCAGGTCCGCATCCACGGCTGGGCCGAACAATCCGATGACATTCTCGTCCGATCCGGGGCGGTCTTCCGCAATTATGAGGCCGTGCCCTACGGAAGGTTGCAGTTCGTCAGCGTCAAACAAGGCCCGTTGCAGCGAAAATTTGGGCTGGCAGATCTGACCATCACCACAGCAGGCTCCACCGCAACCATCTATGGTCTGCCCACCCGCGAAGCCACCCGACTGCGCGATGACCTCAGTGCTCGCGGTTATGCTCGACTGGCTGGACTCTAAGGAAGGATGTCTCACTCGTGAGCGTAGATGAACCCCTGACCACCGAAGCCATTGGGAAACCGAATCGACTGGGGATCGGCATCATCGGTGCCGGCCGGGTCGGCGCAGTTTTGGGTCGGGCCCTGCAGCAGGCCGGTCACACCGTTACCGGTGTGCATGCGGTGTCGGACGCATCGGTTGCCCGCGCCGAGGCACTCTTGCCAGACGCCCCGATCCTGGAAATCCCCGATATCCTGCGCCGTGCAGAGGCCGTGATTTTCGCGGTCCCCGATGATGTGCTGGAATCCTTAGTCTCCGGACTGGCTTCGGCCGGGCACATCCAAACCGGGCATTTATTGGTCCACACATCTGGACGGTACGGCACCGCGGTCATGGACTCGGTGCGCCAGCACGGGGCGATCCCGGTGGCGATCCATCCGGCCATGACCTTTACCGGGCTGTCACTGGATGTGGACCGCTTGCAGAATACGGCATTTGGCATCACGGCCGACCCCGTGGTCGCACCCATCGCCGAAGCGCTGGTTGTGGAGATGGGCGGCATCCCGGTCACCATCCCGGAAGCCGCACGCCCGACGTATCACGCGGCCATGGCGCATGCCTCCAACCACCTGGTCACCTTGACCGCTCAAGCCCAAACCATGCTGGAAGCAGCCGGCATTGATCACGCGTCCAAGTTACTGGGCAACCTGATGACGGCCAGTCTGGAAAACGCACTGACCAACGGCGATCAGGCGCTGACCGGGCCGGTCTCTCGCGGCGACACCGGCACGGTGGCCAAGCACCTAGAAACCCTGAAAACTCTGGAGGACCCCGACTTATTTGAAACCTACCGGGGCATGGCGTTGGCGACCGCGCGCCGAGCAGCCGAGGCTGACTTCATCAATGCGACAAAACTCGAAGAGTTCTTGCAAATCTTGGAAGCCTAAAGGCCACCCGGGCACATCGGCACGGTGTGGTCGAGCTTGTGACTAGACTATGTGACGTGATTGACCAACATGCCCCCCTGGCCACCACGGCTGATGCAGCAAAATCCTTGATCGCCCAGCAGGTCGCTGAGCTCGTCGAAGCCGGCAACCCTCGCCCCACGGTGGGTCTTGTGCCGACGATGGGGGCCCTGCACGACGGACACGGGGCACTTTTTGAGCAGGCGCGTGACGAAAATGATTTGGTCGTCGCGTCGGTCTTCGTCAATCCGTTGCAGTTTGATCAGCCAGAAGACTACGAGCACTACCCGCGCGACCTGACCGCCGACATACAGCTGATTACCGAGTACGGCGGCGATATCGTCTTTGCCCCTTCCACCGAGCACATGTACCCGGGCTATCCCGAGGACCCTCATATCACCGTGTCGGCCGGACAGATGGGTCAGATGTTCGAAGGCGCCTCCCGCCCCGGCCACTTCGACGGGGTATGCACGGTGGTGGCCAAACTCTGGAACATCCTGCTGCCTCCACCCCCGGCGGTCTTCCGGAGTTACTTTGGCCAAAAAGACGCCCAACAGTTAGCCATCGTCACCCGCATGGCCAAAGACCTCAACATTGACGTCGAAATCCGACCGGTAGAACTCGTCCGCGCGCCGTCCGGGCTGGCATTATCGTCGCGCAATGTGCGACTCGATGACCACGGGATGGAAAAAGCCTTAGGCCTATCCAAAGCGCTGCACTACCTTGCGGACCAGGTAACACGAGGTGAACCTTTGGATGTTTCGGCTGCACGCGACATCATTCGGGCCCAGAAAAACGTAGACTTAGACTATCTAGAGATTGTCGATCCGGAAACCCTGACCCCATTATCCGATGAGCAGCTGGCGGTTCCGCTAGAACGCGAGGCGTTGGCCTTGGTTGCGGCCTGGGTGCCGCCTGTTCGCCTGATCGACAACATGTTGTTAGCGCCGTGAGCTACTTGCTGGATAGCGGCATCATCGTTGAAGGAGACGCGTGACAACCACAGCCCCGAAACCGACTCAAGATCTGTATCGCTACGTGAACGGTGACTGGATGGATAACAACGCCATTCCAGCGGATCGTGGCACCTATGGCGCGTTCATGGAGCTCCACGAAAAGTCGGAACATGCCGTGCACGAGATCCTCAAAGCTGCCGCCAAAGACCTGACAAAAAAACAGCGTCGCCACGCTTTTGTCGCAGACCACTCCGACGACGGCGCAAAACAGCGCATCGGTGCGCTGTACACCGCCATGATGGACGAAGAGACCATCGAAGCGCTGCATGTGACTCCACTGTGGGAAACGCTGGACAAAATTTCAGATATCTCCGAAACCGCTGACTTTTTGAAACTCACCGGCAAGCTGCAACGCAAAGGCATTGTCGGCGGACCAGTCGGGACCGGTGCGATGCCCGATGCTGGCAACCCGGACCGGGTCTTGCTGCACATGATTCAAAGTGGCCTGGGGCTGCCGGACGAATCATATTATCGCGACGAAAAATTCGCCGACATCGTCGAGGCCTACCGAACCTATATCGAAAAACTCTTCTTGCTGTCCGAAATCGCGCCAACCGAAAAGCGGGCCCGCAAGATGGCCAAACGCGTGCTCGATCTGGAAACCAAGATTGCCGAGAAACACTGGGACATTGTTTCGGTTCGCGATGCCGTCAAACGCTACAACCTGATGAGCCGGGAAGAGCTGTTGGAAATCTTTCCGTCGGGCATGCACTGGTTGAAAGGCCTGAAGATGGCGCCCGGCCAAAAACACGACAACCGCTCGGAAGAGATTGTTGTGTGGCAGCCTGATTTTCTCAGCGGCCTAGAAGAGCTGCTGGAATCTGAGCCCACCAAATCCTGGCGCATCTGGTTGAAACTGCACCTGCTGTCCTCACACGCACCGTATCTGTCCGATGACTTTGTGCAAGCACACTTCGAATTCAGCAAAGTCCTCAGCGGCACCGAAGAACTCCTACCTCGGTGGAAGCGTGCTGTCGCACTAGTCAACTCGAGCCTCGGGGAAGACGTGGGTCGGCTCTACGTGGCCAAGCACTACACCGAATCACACCGCGAACACATGGACGAACTCGTCGATGCGCTCCAGCAGGCATACCGGCAGTCGATCTCTGAGCTGCCTTGGATGAGCCAACAGACCCGAGAAAAAGCGCTCGAAAAACTTGAGAAGTTCAATCCGATGGTCGGTTACCCGGTCAAATGGCACGACTACTCTGACATTAAGGTCAACGCAACCGATTTGATTGGCACGCTCAACCGGATCTCCGAACACGATCTGGAAGAGAACCTGGCCAAGATCGAAAAGGGGCCGGACCCTGAAGAGTGGCATATGAGCCCCCAGACGGTCAACGCCTACTACTCACCGTTGGAAAACGCGATTGTCTTTCCGGCGGCTATCTTGCAGCCACCCTTCTTCTCTCCAGAAGCCACCCCGGCTCAGAACTTCGGTGGAATTGGTGCGGTCATTGGCCACGAAATCGGGCACGGTTTTGACGATCAAGGCTCCCAATACGACGGCGATGGCGCACTGAACAACTGGTGGACCGACAAAGACCGGGCCGCGTTCACCGAACGTACCCAAACACTGGTAGATCAGTACAAGGTTCTAGCCCCCGCAGAAGCACCCGATCATAACGTCAATGGGGAACTGACCCTGGGCGAGAACATTGGTGACCTCGGCGGACTGGGCATTAGCCATAAGGCGCTTTATCTGTATTTGGAACAGAACCTGGATGCAGCCAAGGAACAAGGATGTGACCCCAACGATCCCGACGACCGAAAAGTCATCGATCGGCAGTTCTTTGAGTCCTGGGCTGCCGTGTGGCGTCAGCTGATTCGTCCTGAAGCCGCGATCACGCGCGTCTCAACGGACCCGCATTCACCCAATGAGTTCCGGGCGAACCAAGTCGTTAAAAACTTAGACGCGTTCCATGAAGCCTATGGCACGAAACCAGGCGATGAGATGTGGCTGGAGCCCAAAGAGCGC
>CALBOC010000213.1 GCA_937896705.1 uncultured Micrococcaceae bacterium
TTGGTGACGGGTTATTGTTGTCTCCGGAAGGAGCCCCGTCATGGATACCACTTCGGCACGTATATCAGCCGCAGAACAGCTGCATGAACTATTGGCAACGGATCAGGAGATCGTTGATTTTCTCGACGACCTCGCCGCAGTAGCGGCCCTGGAAATGTCCGTTGAGTTTCCCGTGTTATGCGGGGTCATCTTAGGCCGAGAGAAACGCGGCAGCGTTGCTGGCAGCAGCAGCGAAGAAGCCAAGATGCTCGATGAGATTCAGGCGGGCTTCGATAACGGTCCGTGTTTAGAAGCCCAACGAACTCACAGTCTTATACGCGTCAGCGAGGTTGAGGACGAAACCCGGTGGCCCGAGTACATGGCTGTGGTTCGCGAACAAGGTCTTCGCAGTGTACTAGCTGTTCCGCTGGAATTAGATAGCACAGCAAAAGCTGCCATGAACTTTTATACCACCGTCCCGGATGCGTTCCATACCAGAGAGATTGAGCTCGCCCAGCTGTTCGCCGAGCTGGTCTCCAAAGCCCTGCGGGTAGCCTTACGGATTGCCAAACATAGTGAAGCTGCAGAAGATCGCCGAAAAGCCATGGAATCCCGGACCGCTATTGACGTGGCCGTCGGAATTATTATGGCCCAGAATCGGTGCAGTCAAGATGAAGCGTTTGAAATTTTGACGAGGGTCTCGTCGAATCGCAATATTAAACTGCGCAAACTGGCTGAAGATTTGATCGCATCAATCGGTCAGGACGCGCCGACGACCGCTTTCGATGAATAATGCTTTTGGATAGTGCATCGTGACCACTTGAGTTCAAACATTGCGTCGCAGGGCTAATTGGTCTGCAACTTTTCAGGCTGGTCAACAACGTGGCAGAAACGCGCCTAGCCATCGATGCAAAAGTCAGACAGTGGGACCCGTGACGAGTGGTATCTCCGCAGGTCAAGGTCTCAATACGAGGCGGACCTCGTGTCATAGACATCGTCGCGGCCCGTCCCTATGCTGGAAATAGCGCCCCGTCCTCGAAAGCGGGCACGCTCCGAGTACCCAACGGAAAGGTAACCAGACATGACAGACCACGGACCGGAACCTTATGTTGTCAATATCGAAGAAGCTACGCTAGCCAACGACAAGTACCGTTCGACAGTGTGGACGGGCACCAACATCCAGTTGACGGTCATGTCGATTCCCGTAGGTGAAGACATCGGTTTGGAAGTCCACCCGGACCATGACCAGTTCCTCCGCTTGGAACAGGGCAAAGGACGGGTCCAGATGGGACCGGCAGAAGATCGGTTGGACTACGAGAAAGAAGTTGAAGACGACTGGGTCATTTTCGTTCCGGCAGGCAAATGGCACAACGTCACCAACATTGGTGACGAGCCCATGAAGGTCTATGCCATCTACGGGCCCGCCCACCACGAGCATGGCACCGTCCACGAGACAAAACAGGACGCGGAATAACTTTTCCAAAGCACACGGGGCCTGAACGCTAAGTTATTCGGGCCCCGTCGCTGTGTGGTGAGATCAGTTTTTCGAAGGTTCTGCGGATACCTCAGGGAGCCGGGCACTGACAACGACTCCGGCCAGCCCGGTCGCCGATAGGAATAGCAGGGCGGCAAAAATATGCAGCATCGCTAACAATGAGCTGATGCCACCGACGATCAGCAGTACGATCCCCAGGACGGTATTGGATACTGCGACGTAGGTGGTACGTTGGTCGCCTTCTGCCATGTCAACGAGATAGGTCTTGCGGCCGACTCGGATTCCGGTATGCATCAGCGTCAACGCGAGATATACGACGATGAACACCAGATTGGCCACCGCCCCGTGCTGCAGGAAATCAGGGATTGCCGCCACCGCGACGATAAGGATCACTACGCTGGATGCGACACCTGCGCCGAGCGTCATGAGACGTTTGCTGGATTTATCCGCCATCGGGCCAAAGATCCTGCCGCCAATCAGCGCGGCCAGACCCGAGGCGAGGATAAACCCACCGAGCCCAGCGAGGCTATCGGCCCCGTATTGGATCGAAAGAGTGACCACAAACGGTGGGCTCAGCGATGACACCAACAGCAAACTCCGAGCAATGACGAAGTGGCGAAAGGGCTGGTCTTCGCGCAACAGTCCAAACATGTCACCGAGCGTGCTGTTGCGATCCGGCCCCTGTTGACCCTTCTGTGAATCATTCGGCTCTGGCTGTGGTTCACGAATGGTGGCATATACCAGGGCGACACCCACCCACAGGGCCGCGCCGGCCGCCAGTAACCAAGCCAGCTGAACGCTGGACAGTTCTGCTCCACCAAAGAACCGAATCCCCAGCCCCAAGGTAATGGCCACGATGCCAGCCGCTGTGGTGGCGAGCCCGTTGATTTGGCCGCGTTCGCCCTTGGGCACGGTACGACCTTGCACATCTTTGGAGGCAATCGATGTAAGACAACGACCTAACGAGAAGATCGTCAATGCAAGCAGGATACCCACCCCGGCGACCAGACCTTCAGTAAGCGCTGCCGTCAGCGCCATGGCACCGACCGAGGCGGCCTGGATCATAGCCCCGGTGATATATACCCATTTGCGGTATCGCGCTCGCAGCACCAGCGGAGTGAAAAACGCCTGTGGCAGCATTGAGCCGGATTCGCGAATCGGAACCAACAGGCCCGTGAGTGCTGCTGGCACGCCCAGGGTCGCAAATAACCACGGCAACACGGTGGCCGCATTGACCATTTGATCGCCCGAGGACTGCAGGGCATTGGCTGAAATGATGCGCAGGCCGTTGGCGGGCAGGTGCTTGCGCGCTTCCGCAGGCATAGCCGCTTCCCGCTCCGGGTTGCGCTTCATCAGCGTCGAATAGAGTCTGTCTGTAATGCTCACGAGTCAAACAGTAATGCGCGCGGACTCGTTTCACTAGGAAGGTTAGGCGACCCTGTGCGTTACCCGAGTGTTACGGTCCACAGGTGAGGAGGCCATGATCCCTAGTCTTTGCTGATCAGCGGCCAAATAAGTGTTACGACGGCGTCAGCCCAGTCGTGGTTGAGCTCACCCTCCCCGGCGCTGCGCAAAATCATTCCGCCGTAAATCAGATCGACGACCAGGGTGTAGTCAATATCTTCGCGTAACACACCGGCTTCAACGCCGCGCTCAAAATACTTTACGGCCTCGGCGATTTGGGGAGTGAACAGCTGATGACGGACGCGCTGCATAAAATCGTCTCGGCTTGCAAGCAGTGTGCCGATGGCTTCGAGCCCCAGGTGTTCTTCCAGGGTGCTGACGCCTCGGCGCAGCGTGGCTGCCAATCCCTCTGGTGTGGTCGGCGCTTCATCCGTCTCTTTCGGAGTGGAAGAAAAATGCCGCGCGACCGCGTCAAAGAGTTCTTCACGGGTTTGATACCGGCGATACAGCGTGGTCTTCGCGACGCCTGACTCTGCGGAGACCGCACTAAAGGTGACGTTGTGGGGACCCTTGTTCAGGGCGATATCGAGAACGGTGGCCGCAATTTTTTCATCTGTCAGTCGGCGGCGCCGTTCGTTGCGTGTTTCAGTGGGTGCTACCAATTCTGCTTGGGTCACAATTCTCTTTCTCTAGGTTTCTTCTCATCGTATCTCGCTGATGTCTTTGTGGGAATGAAAAACGGTACCCCGCTCGGGGGTACCGTCTTCCTCCAGGAGCTACCCTCCTGCGTGTTTTACGCCTAGACACTTGCATTTGTCTTAGCGACACCAACATCGGTGTTGTTCTGACTCATAGCCACGGCGGCGAAGACGATCAGGGCGATACCAATGATCCATGCCGTCCATGCTGCTGCAGCGGCTGCGGCGAACCCGCCGAGCCATGGTGATAAGAAGACCACAGCACCAAGGATAATTTGTACCCATTCAGCCGATTTGGCCGAGGCGGTTCCTGCAGCCCAGAGTCCGACAACAATGGCCAGAATACCTAAGGTGACGAACCACCCTGCCGGAGCGCCTGCTGTCCACAGCGGAGCTAATGCCAGGTAGGCACCAAGTACGACGTTGACCCAGTCTTGCCATGGAGTCCACGGACGGACGGTGCTCACGGTAGTTGGTGCATCGACTGCGGAAGTCGTGGGGTCAGAAGAGTCGGTGCGAGTTACTCGAACATCATTTCTATGTGTACTCAAAATCGTTACCTCTTTCTCGTATCACGTTTGAATAGCTAGGTCTTGGTCTCTCAACCAGAACCACTACTTCTAGCGTAGCGCAACTATATTAGTAGCGCAACTCAAGGTGTAGCGTTGCCCAAGTTTGAATCTGTGGGGGCGGGAGTCTGAGTGCAGCCCAGGGAGTGAAGTCCGGGGTGAGGTGAGCTCATGGTTCACCGTTCTTCGGCAGAAAAATAGCGGCGCCCCAACTGCGGCGCCGCTTCTACGGAGGGAGATATTCAGTTAGGTCTAGTGTTTACGAATAGGCGTGCTTGCCCGAGGTGCTTCGGGTGCGTGGGTACGTGTCGCGGTTCATGCTCAAGGCCATTGCCGCGAAAATAATAAGACCTGAACCCACGAGCCAGGCAGTCCAGGCGGCTGCTGCCGCGGAAACAAAACCAGCAACCCATGGCGATAAGATCAGTGCTGCGCCGAGAATGATCTGCACAGCTTCGGCAGGGGTGGACGATGCTGTGCCAGCGGCCCAAATGCCCGCCGCGGCGGCCAGGATACCCATGGTGACAAACCAGCCGGCCGGGGCGCCATTGGTCCAAAGAGGAGAGAGGGCTAGGTAGGCTCCAAGGACGACGTTGGCCCAGTCTTGCCACGGCTTCCAAGGTTCCACGTTGCTAACGGTTTTAGTTTCGTGCGACGTGTTCTTCATCGTTCCGGTGGAATTGGCAGTCATGCTTGGTACTTTTCCTCCTAACGTTGCGCGCTGTGGAGTATCAACGAATTCGCTACTTTCAATGTAGCGCTACTTTCCTTGTAGTGTAACAGTTGTGTTTGAAGTTCATGATGTCATAGCGACTCGAATTGCGGCTGCGAAAGCGGGATCACCTAGCGGTTTCCGGGAGGTGCTTTAACAGCAAAAGGCGGCACTCCGAAGTTGGAGCGCCGCTCGTGAAGGGCTAGGCGTTAGTAGCGCAGAGCTTCGGCGCGGACGCGACTATTTGCCAGATCCTTGCGGTTTTGGACCATTGCCAAGATTGCTAACACGATGATGGCGGCGCCGGTAAACCATGCCGTGCCTGCCGCTATAGACGATGCCGTGCCTGCAGCGATAGATGGCCCAATAAATCCACCATATACGGGTGAGAAGAACAGCACGATACCAACGACCATGACGGTCCATTCAGCCGCGCTTGATGAGCCGCTAGCGGCAGCCCACAAGCCAGCAGCGACGGCCATTATGCCCAATGTGACAAACCAGCCTGCAGGTGCTCCCGGCATCCAAAGCGGGGTTGATGCCAGGAAGATGCCAAAACCGATGGTGGTCCAGTCCTGCCATGCGGTCCAAGGTTTCCTGCCTCCGCGAAGTGGAGAGAGTCTAGGGATCTCGTTCGGATGTGGGCGCGGACGCGTTTGGTTGATTGTATACGTGGAGCTTTCGGCTGTGCTGTGGGGCCTATCGAGTGTGTCGGTTGAATTCGTGCTCATGGTCACTACCTCATCTCTACGTTGAGTACATTTTGGTGGCGCGGGAAGCACCATGCCCGATACTTTAAGCGTAGCGCTACATCAGCAGTATCTCTAGTTGTGGGTGGTGCCCTTCGATAGGAGCCAAAGCGCCCAAGCGTCGGAAGTGCGGACAAGAGACGAAAGAATTCAAGCTGCCTGGCGGCTTAGGGGTGCCTAGAAAAACTGTGTCAACTGTGTCTCAATGACATCTCACAATGGAAGGCTGTGCGGCGTTTGAG
>CALBOC010000214.1 GCA_937896705.1 uncultured Micrococcaceae bacterium
TGTTCGACTAACGGCGGATTTTCTCACCCGCTGGATCATACAGCGGGTCCGTAGCGACCAACGCCGGGACGGAGCGGCCGAAATGCTTGATAACCACTTCCGTTTCAGGCTGTGCATATTCGCCTTCAACCCACGCATAGGTAATGGTCTTGCCCACCGTGTACCCGAAATCTGAAGAAGCGGTGTACCCTATCATCTGTCCTTCTACCGTATAGACTGGCGAGCCCGGGTTTGGCGCGCCGAACGAGAAGGCCGAGGTTAGCGAGACCATCTGATGCGAAGTCTTTGCCGGCGTGGATAGCGCTTCATAGCCAACAAAACCTTCTTTCTTCTTAGACACCGCAAACCCTAGTCCGGCTTGTTGCGGCCGGTGTTCACGGGTGATGTCTGAACCGTAGGCTCGGTAGCCTTTTTCTAGGCGCAGCGCATTGAAAGCTAGCCGGCCACCGGTTATGAGACCGTACTGTTGACCAGCAGTCTCGATTTCTTCCCATAGCCGGGCCCCGTGGTCTGCGGTGGTATACAGCTCCCAACCGAGCTCACCCACATACGAAACGCGCAGCGCTAAGACCGGTACGGCGGCGACGTAAATCTGCCGTGCTTTGAAATACCCGAAACCCTCATGACTGATATCGTCATCGGTTAATTTGCTCAAGACATCGCGCGCATGAGGTCCCCACAGCCCGATGCAGCAGGTTCCCGGGGAGATATCGGTAATTGTTACGTGTTCACCCTCGTGGACGTTATTCTTCAGATGCATTAAGTCACGATGATTATTGGCCCCGATCATGTATTCGGTCTCGGTCACTCGAGTAACGGTGATATCCGAAAGAATGCCACCGGTGTCGTCCAACATCAAAGAATACGTAACAGAACCCGGGGCCTTGGAGACTTTATTAGTAGTTAGCCTTTCCAGCAGGGCTGTAGCATCGGCCCCTTCAACGCGATAACGCGTCAGAGAAGTCATATCGTACATGGCTACACGGTTGCGAGTTGCCCAGGCTTCTGCCACGGCAATCGGTGAGAACTCCGAACTATCCCAGGCCGGAATTTTCGGGAACGTGAGATCAGCCTCCTCTAACACCCTGCGGTTAGCTTCCAGCCACAGGGGACGCTCCCAGCCGTTGGATTCCACAAAATGTGCGCCGGCGAGTTTTTGATGGAAATAGAACGGCGAAGTGCGCAGTTGACGCAACTTGACGGACGCGGCGCGAGGGTGGCGGATATCGTAAACTTCGTCATAGGCTTCCAAGCCTTTTTGGCGTGCAAATTCCGGGGACAACAGTTGCGTGTCGAACCGAGCGACATCTAAATCTGCGGTGTCGATGCCTGGGTTACCGGTGGTCATCCAATCAGCGACCACCTGGGCAACCCCGGCTGAAGCCGTAACCCACACTGCCTGCGCCAGCCAGACACCTTGGACAGTATTCGACGGGCCAAGCAGTGGACCGCCATCCGGGGTGAACGAAAACAACCCATTGAATGAACGCTCTGTATCCAGCCCAGCGTTGCGAACCGAAGGATAAACCCGTTGGATCTCATCCCAGGTTGCGGCGTAGTCATCGTAAGTGAAGTCATGGATCGCTGGTTGTCGTCCGGACCGGTGAGCGGCTGCGGGTGAAGCGATGGCGTCTTGGGAGACTTCGATGGGACGATGCTCATATGCCCCGATTGCCAGTGTCTTGCCCTGCTGGCGGAAATATATCCCCGCACCTTGGTGGCGAATCATCGGGTAGTTGCACGCTTCATCGTTCACGGCGCTTTGAAATTCGTCGAGTTCGTGGCTGAAACCCATGCCGTGTTCAATGGGTTGCATTGGCAGATTCCGGCCTAACCATTTCCCGATTGTTGGTCCCCAGATGCCGCCCGCAGCTACCACCAGGTCAGCTTCAATGACACGCTCATTGTTTCCGGTCAAGGCATCAACGACCTTTACTCCGCGCACCACACCGTGATCCACCACCAAGTCTATGACTTGCGTATGACCATGGAATGTGGCCCCGTGTTCGATCGCCCGAGAAGCCTGTGCCTCTACCGCACGCACCGAATGCACTACGGCATCTGTGGGGGTATGCAGCGCCCCCACTAGGTCTTCGGTATTCACGCCGGGCCACAACTTGCCAACCTCCTCAGCGTCGATCAGCCGCGATTCGACGCCCCAGGACTGTGCGAAACCATGCCGCCGTTTCAGCTCGCGTAGCTGATCGTCTGTATAGGCCAGTTCGATACCGCCGACGCGCTTGAGGATCCAATCGTCGTCACCAGCAGGGTTTAGTTCATCGAGTTTATTGAGGGTCCGCTGAGCCAGCTCGCACATCGTTTTAGACGGGTTGACCTGAAAAACAAAGCCGGGCGCGTGCGATGAAGAGCCACCTGTCCGATACAGCGGTCCTTGCTCAACGACTGTCACGTGGCGCGCACCGCGCTGTGTCAGTTCGTCCGCGACCGCGGCGCCGACGACGCCTGCGCCGATAATTACTATGTGGGCGTCTGGGGTGTATGTGTGGTGATTCATGTTCCAACCTTCCAGTTGCATATGTTGCAACTTATGCATAAGATGCAACTGTGACCTGTGGCACAGACTATAGTGATTCTTGCCGCCTTGCACAAGGGGTCACACTGAGATTTCTGGAGGCTTGTTGCAGGATGAGTTCAAATCAGTCTGTAGATCGCGCGTTGACGGCCTTGTGGGTTCTGAATGGGCTCCAACAAGCAACGGTCACTGAGATCGCCAAAGAGCTTGAGGTCCACAAATCGACAGCTTCACGCTTGCTGGCCGTCTTAGAACAACATCGACTGGTGGTGCGACAGCCCGATTCGTTGGCCTATGAACTCGGCCACGGGATCCTGCAGCTGGCCAGCACGGTTCGGACGCAAGATGAGCTGACCCACTCAGCTCAGCTGCTGGTCGAAGCCGTAGCGGAGCATTTCAAGTTGACTGCTAATGTTGCGATACGCGATGAGATATTTGCGGTGAACATCGCTCAATCGGCACCAACAGAACGATTCTTCACACCACGGCAGTATGTTGGGCGTCGGACGCCCGGCCACGCAACGAGTAGCGGAAAAATACTGCTGGCATTTGCTGATCCAGCCATTCGAGCACAGCTTCTTACTTCACCCTTGAAAACCTATACCGAACAGACAATTGCTGATCCCGAGCAGTTAGCTCAAGAGCTTGACCGAGTACAACAGCAGCGTTGGGCAGTGTCGAATAACGAATGGGATGCAGATATGACAGCGGTGGCGGTTCCACTGTTAGGAGTAAGCGGCACGGTCATCGCAGCGGTAACGATTACGGGCTTCACGCATGATCTGCCGCCGACAAGCTTCGAAGAGCGTGCCTACGAATTACAGAACCTGGTGCAGCGGCATGGACGGCTCTTAGAGTGAGCGCCTGTAAAACAAAAAACCTCGGTTTGCACCGAGGTTTTGTTGCTGTGAAGTATTGGTGGCAGATACTGGATTCGAACCAGTGAAGGCAATGCCAGCTGATTTACAGTCAGCCCCCGTTGGCCGCTTGGGTAATCTGCCATGTCCACGTCTTGCGTGCACGAATGTTTACCTTACCAGCACTTTTTTATTTTTGCGAATCGGTGTCCTCCCTGTACCAAGACGGCAGGCGAGGGGCCCGAGTCATAGGGTGAGTCAGGGATTCAAGCTAAACTTTGACCAGAACAGTTATACCGCGTGCAAGGAGGCCAAATGGCCAAGGAATCGACTTTTGACGTCGTGTCGGAAGTAGACAAACAAGAAGTTGCCAATGCTGTAAACCAAGCCGCCAAGGAGCTTCAACAGCGCTACGATTTCAAAGACACCGGTGCTGATATTGATCACACCGAGAACACCATCACCCTCACGGCCAACGCCGAAGAGCGCGTTAATGCGGCGCTGGATGTTTTGCAGTCGAAGATAATCCGCCGTGGCATTTCGTTAAAAGCCCTCGACGCCTCAGAACCTGTCGCCACGGGTAAACAACACAAAATCACCGCCACCATTAAGGAAGGCATCGACCAGCCCACCGCCAAGAAAATCTCAAAGTTGATCCGCGATGAGGCTCCGAAGTCAGTCAAAGCCAACATTCAGGGCGATCAATTGCGCGTGTCATCGAAGTCCCGCGATGATCTGCAGGCCACGATCAATCTCCTGCGTGATTTCGAGGATGCTCCGCTACAGTTCATCAACTTCAAATAACCCCCTTAGGAGTCTTTGCGATGATGTATCTCGTCACCTTCAACAAGATCATCTACACCACGCCGATGTCGGTCGGACAGTTCCTCGTGTCTCGAGAAGATGGTGATGCGTTTGAACAAATGACCCTGACCGAACC
>CALBOC010000215.1 GCA_937896705.1 uncultured Micrococcaceae bacterium
CGCCATCGCCTAGGACCACATTCGCGACACCTGCGGGCAGTCCGAGCTTATCGAGTACATCGGCCATCAGCAGCGTGGTGTGGGGAGTCAATTCAGCAGGTTTAATGACAAAGGAGTTGCCGGCAGCCAATGCCGGGGCAATTTTCCAGGCTGCTTGGAGCAACGGGAAGTTCCAGGGTGTGATCATCCCGACCACGCCCACCGGCTCGTGGACCACACGCGAAATGACACTGGAATCACCGGCGTCGACCAGACGTCCGGGATAGTGGTCAGCGATTTTTCCGAAGTGTCGGAAGCTGGCGATGATGTCTTCCATATCGCCTTGGGCTTCGACATAACGCTTCCCGGTGTCTAGGGATTCTGCTCGAGCGAATTCGTCTTTGCGCTCGCGGAGTGCTTCGGCAACGTCTAATAAGAAATCGCCGCGCTCTATCGCCGGGCGGTCAGACCATGCACCGGATTCGAACGCCTTGCGTGCGGCCAGGATAGCGCGTTCGGTGTCGTCGGTGGTAGCTTCTGACACCACGCCGACTTCAGAGCCGTCTGCTGGGCAATACACGGTTCGGGTGCCGTGGTCAGACGAGGCTACCCAGGCGCCATCAATAAATAACGTTTCAACAGAATTAGCGGTCATGCTGAGATTCTCCTTGTTCTGTGACGGACGGGGCGTCCGGGTTCTTTGATGCTTTTGGAATAATCTTCAAGGAACTGGTGGAGGGGTCAATTTGGTCGCTATCGCTCCACTCTTCAGGGATCTCGACCTTGACGATACTGGATGGTGAACCCTTGTCACCGATCATCGACATGTACATCATGTGCGCATCGTAGGCGTCCAGAATGTCGGAGATGACGTGTTCTTTGGAATATCCCATGATGTCGCGTCCCTGGGAGCCTGTGAGGTTGAAGATTTCGATTTTGAAAAAGACTTCTTCAACGGCTGCCATGTTCGCCGCGTAGTTGGGCACGTTGTAGGCCACCGGGTAGGGCTGGTACTTGAACTCATCTTGCTCTGGGAATTCCACGACGAGATCCACGTATGGGATGGGATACTCCGGGTGTTGGCCCCGATGACATGTGACATCGGCGCCAAGCCGGTGGAGCTCTTCGGCGACTTCTTCAACCGCTGGGATCGCTACGGTGTTCATGAACTCACGCGCTTGATCCGCGGAGGCCCAGGACATGCGGCGTGCTAAGCGCTGTCGCCACGTCGAGGATGGTCGGCCAGAGGTCGCGCGAATGCTGGTTAGTACCCCGGGCATGGTGGCCCTCTTCGAGTCGACACTTTGTCGCTCGGTGCGCAGGACCTTAAACAGGCTGATCATCATCAGATAGATCACGATCGAGAACGGTAACCCGATGATCACCGTGGCAGCCTGAAGGGTATAGACCCCGTCAATGAACAGCATCGCCAAGGTCAGTGCACCCGTCACAACCGCCCAGAAAATACGCAGCCAGGGGGCGCCGTCGGAGTCTTTGATGGACGGCTTGGAAGTAAGGTTTGCCATGACCAGCGACCCCGAGTCTGCCGAGGTGACGTAGAACAACAATCCGGTCAAAACAGCCAGCCCGATACTAAAAGTCGCCGCGGGGTATTGCGTCAGCAGGGTGTAGAACCCAGATTCTGGATTGGTGACGGCGGTATTGAGGAACTCTTCGTCACCTGCGCGGAAGAAGGCCAGCGAACCGTTTCCAAAGATCGACACCCACAGCAGAATAAAACTAAACGGAATCAGCAGCACACCTAGCACGAACTCGCGTAGCGTACGGCCGCGAGAGATGCGGGCAAGGAATAGCCCAACGAATGCTGCCCATGCGATCCACCAGGCCCAAAAGAAGAGGGTCCAGTCTTGCATCCAGTCGGAAGCTGGATACTCTGGCGTGCCCTCGGTGTAGCCGAAGGTGTTCATCAGCATGGAGGGGAACCGAGCAAAGAAATCGCCAATGTTCTGGACCAGCTGGTTCAACAGTTGGGCGGTGTTGCCGGACACTACGATCCAGATCATTAACACCAGGGCCAAAATGACGTTGAGCTCTGATAGGCGTCGAATGCCTTTATCCACCCCGGTGACCGTGGAAATGATCGTGATACCGACGGCTATGCCCATCAGCGCAATTTGGACAGTGGTGCTCTGCGGGAGTCCGAAGATATACGCAAGACCATAGTTTAGGAAGACCACGCCGATGCCCAGTGACACTGCGATGCCAAAAATGGTGCCCAACACGGCCGCGACATCTACGGCGTGACCCGGTACGCCCTTGATCCGTTTGCCAAAGATGGGTGCGAGTGCCGACCGAATGCTCAGTGGGAGGTGGTATCGGTAGGCAAACAGCCCGATACCCATGCCCATGAGTGCATACAATGCCCACCCAGGGATCCCGTAGTGGAACATGGTCCACAATGGTGCCATTCGTGCGGCCTCATCGGACTCGGGCATACCTTCCGGGGGCGTTAGATAGTTCGTGGCTGGACCGGAAATTCCGAAGAACATCAGGTCCACACCGATCCCGGCGGCAAAGAGCATCGATGCCCACGTAAAGATGTTGAAGCGGGGTTTCGAATGATCGGGCCCCATCTTGACTCGGCCAACTTTGGTCAGTGCCACGACGAGTACGAAAATTACCACGATGGTCACCGTCAACACGTAGTACCAGCCGAGGTTGGTAGCTACCCAATCCATCGTACCGAAAATGACAGATTCAGCCTGGCCAGGTAATAACCAGGCCCAGATGACAAACGCCACAATCAGTACTGCCGATGTGATGAAGACTGGCTTGTTCACCGGGGAGTATCTGGATTCTTCCCGGGTGTAATCGAGTTTGTTAGATTCGCTGGACGGTTCAGCAGGGGTGGTACTAGACCCCACGGCATCAGCCATGATGTTCCTCTCATTGAAATGCAAGGGATCGGTGAGCGACGATGAGCAGCGCCGATCAAGAAACAATCGAGGATCGCGGCCTCTGCTCTCTCGCAACCATAAGGTTGTTATTCCATGGGAATCAAACTTTCGCAGTTGGTTGTTAGGGTTAGCATATGGTGCTGTGAGATCGACAATACCCACCAATGAAGGTGGAGAGTAAGTCGGCATAAGGGCAGCGACGGGGTCCCTGCTGAAAGCTCGGTCACTGGCTTGAGTAGATACCGAGCTGCTGGAGATGAAAAATTGTTCACGCATACTACTGCCTGGTCCTCCCACGGTTGAATCTTTCCTAGCGCTGAGTACGGTGGCGCGGCTCTGGGCATCCAACGGGGGTTACAACTGGCAGCGGACAGCTACGCTCTTGATATGCGATTTTGTGGGATAGACCTAGCCGCTGAAGCCAAGTCCACCGGTCTGGCCACCGTAGCAACCGACGACTCATCAATCAGAATAGAAGCGCTCGCCGTGGGGGTCACTGACGAGCACATTATTGCCGCGATCTGCACCGCAGACGGCACCGGAGTGGATGTTCCGGTTGGGTGGCCTAGAGCATTCGTGGATTTTATTCAGCACCATGGCAACCAGACTCTGGAGGCACCAGATGATACCGGCGGTGCATGGCGGCGCACCCTGGCACTGCGAACGACTGATATCGATCTGCATCATCGCACCGGCCTGACCCCGCTAAGTGTCTCGGCAAACCTGATTGCGTATCCGGCCTTTCGTTGGGCCGGTCTCGAGGCTCGTCTGCGAGACCAAGGAGTCGATGTCAGCCGAGACGGCAGCGGAGCAATCGCTGAAGTGTATCCTGCGGCGGCACTGTACCGGTGGGGCATTGCACACAGAGGTTATAAGCGACCTCAGCAGCAAGCAGTCCGGGCAGAGGTCATCGAGGGTCTCTCGGCGCGTTTCGACCACTTGGATTGGAATGGTTTTGACGCGTTGGCATTGGCTAATCATGATGCTCTGGATGCGGTGATCGCTGCGTTAGTGCGCTATCAAATCTCTCGAGGCCAATGCGAAGGTCCGCCAGAAGACCTGCGAGATATTGCTCGGACGGAGGGCTGGATTTGGGTGCCAAAGCCAGCTGAGTAGGGAGCCTGGACTTTTCCTGAACACTATTCAAGTATTGAACAGTGTTCAGGAGCTTTTTTGAAATCGCCGAGCGCGCATGCGCAGGCCAGCCGCGACCGCGGAAGAAGCATTGATGGTGCTACGGTCTAGTGATGATCGGTTGCTAGAGCTCGTGGCTGCCACCTTTCAGGTGCGTCGCACCTTCTTCAGTAACCAGGCCAAGATCAACTACCTGGTGAATATCAAATCCGGGTTGTGCCCCGAAGACTGCGGCTATTGTTCGCAACGGTTGGGTTCCGAGACCGAGGTGCTGAAGTACCCCTCGCTTCCCGCGCACGAAGCGCAACGACAAGCCGAGTTCGGCCTCTCGGGTGGCGCATCGCGAGTCTGTCTGGTGGCTTCAGGCCGCGGTCCCTCCAACCGGGATGTTGGCAGAGTCTCCGAGATGGTGTCCTCTATCAAAGCTGATAACCCAGAGGTCGAGGTGTGTGCTTGTCTTGGCTTCCTCAAGGACGGACAGGCTGAACGACTTAAGGAAGCCGGCGTGGATGCGTATAACCATAACCTCAATACTGCCGAATCGTTCTACCCGACCGTCACCTCGACTCACACTTTCGAGGACCGTGTGGATACGGTGTCACGCGCTCGCAGCGCGGGACTGTCCCCGTGTTCCGGCATGATCGTTGGCATGGGTGAAACCGATGGGCATGCTCGTCGAAGGCGGCTTCGAAACCGTTGGTGCAGATGAGAGCGCTGCCGAGCTTCGCGATCGGATCCGTGCATATCGGACAGCCCACCGTGCTGCGCTCGATGATGCTCAGACTGGGTCCACTGACGAAACCCCCGGGTCGCTGCCCTGTGGCAAACCCCAGCCGGTTGGAGTCGGCGCCAGTGCAGGCGTGACCATCCCGGTTATCCGCCGTAGGGGAGCGGGCACCGCCGAGGTGCCCAATACCTGAGTGCATCATATGAACCTGCTGAACCGCGACCTTGTTCAATGCGTCGAGGCACAAGAAGAGCGATTCTGGGCCTGTGCTCAGCCTGGTTCGCTGCCCGCTGATGATCGGGAA
>CALBOC010000216.1 GCA_937896705.1 uncultured Micrococcaceae bacterium
AGTGCTGCAGCCGCCGAGCTCGAATCGTTCCACGCGGGCAAAGCCCTGCTGGCCCTGATCGTGGCCCTAGCGTTGCAAATCGGGGTGAACTATTCCAATGATTATTCCGATGGGATCCGGGGCACCGATGACCAGCGGGTTGGCCCGTTCCGGCTGACCGGCTCTGGTGCGGCAGCACCGACCACCGTCCGCAATATGGCCTTTGCCTTCTACGGGCTGGCCGCGGTCGCTGGGCTGGCCCTAACGGTGTGGGCACAGGCCTGGTGGCTGATGATCATTGGGGTCGCAGCCATTGTCGCCGCCTGGTTCTATACCGGCGGGAAGCAACCCTACGGCTACCTGGGGCTGGGCGAAGTCTTTGTCTTCGTCTTCTTTGGCCTGGTCGCCGTGTTGGGTACGACCTACACGCAGGCCGGGCAAATCTCAGGGCTGGCGGTTACGGGGGCGATCGGGACCGGACTGGTGTCGACCGCACTGCTGATGGCCAATAACGTCCGGGATATCCCCACCGATACTGCGGCCGGCAAAAAGACGCTGGCCGTGCGGTTAGGCGATACCAAGGCCCGGTGGTCGTACCCGATCATGCTGGCCATCGCCATCGGTGTCCCCTTGCTGTACGCTCAGGAACACCCCTGGATGTGGCTGATGCTGATCCTGTTGGTGACTTCGATTCGGCCCTCATTGATCATGCTGGAAGCGGAAGAACGCGGTGAGCTGATTCCAGTACTGAAAATGACCGGATTATTTGGGATCCTCTACGCCCTTGTGTTCACCCTGGGCGTTGTCCTGTAGGTCTTGCGCGTCTGCGAAACGACCTTGTGTATAGGCATCTTCGGCGTCGGCATCATCGACGGCGACCTTATTGCGTTTGCGAGAATCCAGGGCTCGGATCAGGTCTTCTGAGGCTTCTTTTCGCAGCTTTGGGGTAAAGAGGTATGTCAGCGCGAACCCGGTTACCAGACCGACCAGCAGTGCGTAAAACACGTTGTTGGTGAAGAACACGGTGATAAAAAATCCGACCCCAAAGAGTAAGAATCTCAGGGCCGTATACAGCCAAAATTTCATGAAGTCTCCATTCTGGGCTAGGTGTGCTTTAAAGCCTACGAGTTCGTAAGATGGGTGCCATGCCACGTTTGTTAATTCCACTGATCCTCGTATCCCTCGGCATCATGATTTATGCCCTCATCGAGGCTATTTCGACGCCGTCGGAGCGGATACGCATCATGCCCAAAGGCGTGTGGATCGTCGTCATTGTACTGGTCCCGTTGGTCGGTGGTGTGCTGTGGCTGTTATTTGGCAACGAGAACGCGTACCTGGCGTCCACGGTGCAGGGCTTCAAGAAGTCTTCCGGTCCAACGCGTCCGTCAAATCCTGACGACGACGAAGAGTTCCTCCGCCAGTTAGATATCCAGCGGGCCCAAGAGCGCAAGGCCCGCGAGCTGCGAGAACGCGAGGAAGAGCTTCGTCGTCGAGAAGAAAAGCTCAAGAAGAAACCCGATTCAGACGCTGACTCCGA
>CALBOC010000217.1 GCA_937896705.1 uncultured Micrococcaceae bacterium
AAAAACGCTGCAGCATAGGCAGCTTCGCCCACACTCATATCCTCCGCCGCAGCCGGATCAAACGCTGGCGAGGACACCGGGGAACCAATATTGGGCAAAATCTGGGTGGTATCCATCAACGGGTCCTTTCGACAAGCAATGATCAGCGTGAAACATCCGTGAACAGCGACGAGAAAAACAGAGGGAAGAGTGGAAGGGAAGGGGTTGAGGTATGCCCCTTATTCTACCCGCCCACCGTGACCCACACAATATATTTGACTAAGTTAATGTGATTGTTATATACGTTATTGTCGTTATATAGCACATGGGTAGGACACGATAAGCGTGTGTTATGCGTTTTGTGGATAACTCATGGGAGACGGAAAAATATCCACACTTCGCCGCGACACGATTGCGCAAACAGATTTTACGTTTATGGCAGCGCAGGTTAGTGAGCTACTCGCATCAGATCGAGCAAGACCGCCTGCAACCGGCAGCGGTGGAAACTAAACCTATCGACTCAGATTGATCGTCACAGTATCGCCGACAACACCCTGGCGTCCCGGGAGCACCACGAGTCGGTCCACGATCTCGATCGTCGTCGAATCATCACTGACCGCGGTCACGACCCCGCTGACTTCTCCGAGGCCACCAAGCAGACTCGCCACCGATTCAGAGAGCTCGGAAACATCCAGTTCTGGAACCGGTCCAAGGTCCTGAATCTCTCCGTGCTCTACCACGGCGATGCGGTCAGCAACGGTCGTGGCTTCGGCTGGATCATGGGTGACATACATTGCAGAGGTTCCGGTGCGCTTGAGTAGTTCTCGGATATCCACGGCCAAACGCTGCCGTAATCCTCGATCCAGCGCGGAGAGTGGCTCATCAAATAAGATGACCGACGGACGGATGACCAGGCATCTGGCCAACGCGACACGTTGCGCCTGACCACCGGACAGTTCGGTGATCGCCCGGTCGGCGAGCTCGGCAATATCGACCATTTCTAGCACCTCAGCCACGCGACGACGCCGTTGCGCAGCAGGCACGCGGGCGGCTTCAAGTCCGTAGGCGACGTTGCCGGCGACACTGCGGTGCGGGAATAGCTGGGCATCTTGGAACACCATGGTGCAGTCGCGACGGTGCGGCGGCATATGGTAGCGGCCCTCGTCGTCGGTGATTTCGCCAGCAATTTTGACGGTGCCGGCGTGTGGGTGCTGCAGTCCGGCGATGATGCGCAACAGGGTCGATTTTCCGGACCCCGAGGCCCCGAGCACCCCGAGAATTTCTCCCTCGGTGACCGTCAGCTCAGCACCGGCGAAGACTTGGTTGCCGTTGGGGTAGCCCAGGTGAATGTTGGTCAGTTCGATGGCGGTCATGAGGTGCTCCTGATGGTGCGCGGGCGGATGCGTTCGCCCAGTAGTAACGCGAGGGCGGCCACGACCCCTAGGACGACGGCGGCGGCCAGGGCCATCCCGAAGTTATCGGCGCCGGGGCGAGACAGTAGCCGCACGATGTAGACGGGCAGGGTTTGGTAGTCGGGGGAGGCCAGGAAGCTGGTGGCACCGAATTCACCCAGCGAGACCGAGAAGCTCAGGCCCGCGGCGAGTCCGACGGCGCGCAACAGGTACGGGCCATCGATGGTGCGAAACACGCGCGCGGGGGAGGCGCCCAGCACGGCTGCGGCGTGTCGTTGGCGCGGGTCGACGGCCGTCAGAATCGGGATAAGGCTGCGCACCACCAGTGGCAGAGCGACGACGGCTTGAGCCAGCGGGACGAAGACGCCCGATTGTCCCAGCCCGGGATTCCACGCATGGATCGAGACCAAGAACCCAAACCCAATCGTGACCGACGAGACGCCCATGGGCAACATGATAAACACATCCAACCACTGCTGGGCACGCGATAAGACTCGACTCTTGACCCTTCGGGTGAGTATCAGCGCGATAAGGATCGAGACCACCAGACAGATCAAGGTGGCATCCAGCGCGATCTTCAGCGAGTGTTCCAGCGCTTGAGCAGCGGTCGCGCCCCCGGCAAAACCGGTGCCCGAAGAAGCGGCCAGCAGACGGTAGTTGTGCAACCCGTAGCCGCCGTCGCCGTCGGCCAGCGAGCGCTCGACCAGACTGAACATGGGCCACAGGATGATCACCACGACGGCAAAGACCGTGATGGTCAGCGGCAGCCAGTCGGCGCGGGTGATCCTTTGGCGATGGGGTTGTTGCAGGCGCAGTGCGGTCGTGGTGTGGTGGGCCAGCCGCTGGGTCAGCCACACGGAGGCCAGCACGAAGACCACCTGCAGTGCGG
Source organism: uncultured Micrococcaceae bacterium (assembly GCA_937896705.1). Lineage (GTDB taxonomy): Bacteria > Actinomycetota > Actinomycetes > Actinomycetales > Micrococcaceae > Yaniella. The sequence goes on from CALBOC010000217.1 coordinate 2,281, forward strand.
AGAAGACCGCGGCGGTGCGCAGGTCGAGGAAGGTCTGGGTTTGGCGGAAGACTTCGGTTTCAAGCGTGCCCACCCCGGGCGTGCCCAGGGTGCGCACCAGCGAGTAGGCGGTGGAACAGTACAGGAACACCAACCCGGCCGAAGCGCCGATGGCCGGGGTCAGTGCCGGCAGGGTGATGGTGCAAAATGCGCGGGCTCGGGAGGCGCCCAGACTGCGGGCGGCTTCGACGGTGCGTGGGTCCAACATCTGCCATAGCCCGCCGACCTGCCGGGCGATCAGGCTGATGTTGAAAAACACCATGGCCGCAATAACCGCCCAAGTCGTTTGGTCCAGCCCCAAGAACCCGAGCGGACCGTTGGGGCCTAGTAGGGCACGGAAGGCGACCCCGACCACGACGGTGGGTAACACGAAGGGGACCAGGGTGATGGATCGCAGGATGGTGCGACCGGGGAAATCGGTGCGGTAGAGAATATAGGCCGCCGGGATACCAAAGAGCACCGACCCGGCGGTGCCGCCCAGGGCCATTATCAGCGTGTGACCGGCGATGGCCCAGGTGCGCCCGGTGGTTAAAACCTCACCAAATCTGCTCAGATCGAGCGCGCCGGCGTCGTCGGTGATGCCGCGCAGCAGCATCGCGCCCACGGGCCAGGCGAAGAAGATGGTGAGGAAGGTGAGGATCAGCGTGACGGCTGCACCCCACCCAATGCGGGTCATCACGAGCTGTGGTTTTCGTAAACTTCGGTCCAGTCGGTCAGCCACTGGTCGCGGTTATTGGCGACTTCGGCTTCGTCGACGGTGATCGGGTCGTCGGCGAGTTCGGCGTAGCTGGCCCACTCGTCGGGCAGTTCCACCGAGTCGTCGACGGGGTACATGAACATCTCTTCGGGCAGGGTTTCTTGGAACTCGGTGCTGAGCAGGAATTCGATAAACGCCCGGGCGCCGTCGGGGTTGGCCCCATCGGCCAGCACGCCGGCATATTCGACCTGCTGGGTGCAGGTGCCCGGAATCGATGCGGTGCGACCTTCTTCGGCCGACGGGGACGACGAGTAGCTGACCACCAGCGGATAGTCACCCTCACCTGCGGCGGTGAAATCCGAGTAGTAGGCGTCCGACCAGCCGCCGGCGACCTTGGTGCCGTTGGCCAGCAGGTCTTGCCAATAGCGCTGCCAGTCATCCTGGTCGGCGATTGTAGCGACCAAAAATGCCAGGCCCGGCGACGAAGCGGTCGGGTCGGTCGTGACGAACAAGCCCTCGTAGTCCGGGTCGGTTAGATCGTCGAGAGTCTCGGGCGGGGTGATGCCCTGTTCATCGAACCATTCGTTGTCCATGTTGACGCAGACTTGGCCGTGGTCAACGGGTGCCAGCTGACCGTCGGTGTCGGAAGGAACCGTGAATTCTTCGGCGGAGCCCAGCTCGACGTCGTGGGTGGCCAACATGTCTTCGGCCAGCAGGGTTTCGGCCGAGTAGTTATCGATACCGTACACCCCATCGACGGTCGGATTGTCCTGCTGCAGGATCAGCTGATTCAAGACCGCTCCGGCATCCCCGGGGGAGGTGGTGGTCACGCTGTAGCCGGTGTCTTCTTCAAAAGCGGTGACGAGTTCTTCGGGCACATTGAACGAGTCGTGGGTCATGATCGTGACCGAGGCTTGCGCATCGTCGTCGGCGTCGGGGGCTTGGTCTGCGACCGAGCACCCGGCCAGCCCGAGCACAGCGGCCAGCGTGAGTGGTAGAACTTTTTTCATCGGTTCCTCCCGTGTGATTAGGAGGGCACGCGGTGCGTGGAGAGTTTTGACGACTTCCTCCGCCAGTATGATCTGGTATCAGGTTCGAGGGTCTGCTTGCGCACTCTCAGCAGCCGGCGGCTGCTCCCCTGTCGATGCCTCTAATTTATCGCATGGGGTGCCGGGCCGGACAGTATGACGCAGGCTGCGCTGCGCTAGGTGGATTCGCGGCCCTGGGCGAGGGCGGCTTGGGCGTGTCGGGTGCCGCGCACATCGACGATGGCCACCACCAGGGCGATGGACACCATGAGCATGATCAGCCCAAAGGCCGCGACAAACGCCCAGTTCCAGGACCACGCCGCGGCGACCCCGAACAGCGTTGAGGTGATCAGTGCGGTGCCCACCGAGGTGCCGACGCGTTGACCGGTTTGCATCACTCCTCCGGCAACCCCCGACACGTGGGCGGGCACTTCGATCAGCGACAGGGTCTGGTTCGGCGAGACGATGAAACCTTGCGCCACGCCCAGCAGCGACAGTGTGGCAATGAGCCACCACACCGACCAGTCCCACAGCTGGACTCCCACCACCACAAGGATCGACGATGCCAGCGCGGTCAGGGTGACCGTCATACCCCAGGCGACCATGGGGCGTCCTGCTTTGAGTACGTAGCGTCCGGCGATCTGCGAGGAAATCGACGTCGCGATAGCTGACGGAACACCAACCAGTGCCGCGCTCAAGGCGGAGACCCCGTGACCGGTTTGTAAAAAGATCGCCACGGTGACCCACACGGAAGTCGAACCGGTAAAGAACAGCCCGATGAGCAGGGTCCCGTTGCGGTACGGCCGGTTGCGGAACAGCGCCATATCGACCATGGGCGCACCGCCGCGGCGTTTATACCGGCGCTCCCACCAAACCCACCACACCAGGATCGCCACCCCGACCGGTAGCATGGCCCAGAAGATTCCGCCCTGATCGATCTCTAAGAAGGTCCACATGACCAGCAGGGTGCCCAGCGTAAATGCCACGGTGCCCACCGGGTCCAGGTCGGGTTTGCCGCCGCGGGCCGCGGGTCCGGTGCGTTGCCAGGCTTCGGCCGGGAAGTAGCGGTGGGCGAACCAGATCGCGGCGGCGGCGATGGGGACGTTGACCAAAAAGGTCCAGCGCCACCCCCAGTCGGGGCCGGCCAGGGCGATCAGCCCGCCACCTAGGACCGGGCCGATGGCCACGGACACCCCGACGACGGTCCCAAACGAAGCAAACGCGCGAGCACGGCGTGGCCCGTCAAAAAATTGTTGAATGAAGCCCACGGTCTGGGGGTTGAGTAGGCCCGAGCCAAACCCCATGATGAACCGGGCCAATACCAGCATCAGCCCGTTGACCGCCAGCCCGGACAGCAGCGCGCCCAGTCCAAAGACCACCAGGCCGGCGACGAAGAGCCGTGCCCGGCCGAAGGTGTCCCCGGCGCGGCCGGCGGCGACCAGTAACACCCCGAAGGCCAGCGTGTACCCGGACAGCACCCACTGGATTTCACTGGTCGTGGCATCCAGGGAATCTTGCACCGAGGGCAGAATGACGTTGATCGAGGAAATGGACAGCAGCGACATGAACACCGGGACCAGCACCACCACCAGTAGGGCTCGCTGGGTTTTGGTCATCTGCTGTTTGGCCACCTACGCTCCTGTTCCTATCGTCGAGTTCAGGTTAGCGTGTTGGTCCGGTTTTCGCCTGGCTGCTGCGCGGTTTGTCCCCACAGGCTGAGCGTTATCGTTGGGAGCTGACGTGCGGCTCGGGTAGTGTGACGGCGCGCATAGAGGCTCCGTGATCAAACAGCGCCTGGGCGGTGAAGGGGATGATCCGGTGGTCGGGATACAGGTTGGCCATCAACTCGCGTGCTTCGTCGTCGTGCGGGTCGATGAATCGCGGCATCAGGATGACGTCGTTGAGTACCAGAAAATCCAGGTAACTCCAGTTGACCGGGCCGCACAGATCCGAGTGCGTTTGCGGGGCGGGCACGTCGATAATTTCTAGGGGCCGCCCGTTGGCATCCCGGGCCGCGCTGAGGATTTCGCGCACGGTTTCGGTTACCGTGTGGTCGGGGTGTGAGGGGTCGGACTGGTTGTGCAACAGGACCCGTCCCGGGGAATGAAAGGCCACCACGTGATCAATGTAGCCGCCCCACCCTTTGGGGCCCGCGCCGTGACCTAACCCGCCCGGAATCCAAATGATGTGGTCGAGTCCGACCTCGCGACGCAATTCGCGTTCGACGGTGAGATGCGACCAACCCGGATTGCGACGCTGATCGGTCAGCAGGGCTTCGGACGCGATCGCGGTGCCCAGTCCGTCGGTGACCCAGGAGCCGCCTTCGGAGACCATCACCGAAAGTTGGCGTTCGGGCACACACTCCAAGCGACCTAAGACTTCGGTCAGGGTGCCGGGAAGATTTTCGTCCAAACCGTAGGAGACCCCGGGGAGGCGTCCAAAACCATTAAATGCAAAGTCAATCATGCCCAGCACGCGCGGTGGGCGTTGGCCCCCGGTGTTGCAGGTATCCCGTGAGACCACCAAGGTCGGACCGATGCGGCGCAGCGAACCGTTATGAAACGGCACCACGACGGTGTGCATCTCGGCGGATAAGTACGAATCGACGGTGCGCTTATCGTCGGGATCAACCAATAAGGTCACGGGAACGAACTGGTTGATGGTCTCAGCGAGGCGGACCCAGGCTCGGCGGGCGGAGGACAACTGCCACAGCGCGCCGTAATTGGCGGCACCGGCACGCGGAAAGTTCATCCAGACTCGTCGAATTGGTTCGGTATCGGCGGGCTTGAGCCACCGTGAACCTGGAGCCATGAGGTATACCTCCCTGTGAAGTCTTGGAAAAGCCACCGCCACGTGGAGCACGAACGCTGCGGTCATTCTACTAGGTTCTCTCAGGAAAGTCGTTCGCCTGCCCTGCTGATGAGTAACCAAAACCCGGGGTTGACACGGGAAGCAGCGTAACCGCCACACCAGAGTAGAACGTGGTGGATGACACAGCTAATGTGGTGCCTGAACAAAGGAACCGCATGCCCCACGAACAACTCACCGAAATGCTGGCCGAACTCACCGAGCAACTCGGCGACAAAGTACGAACGACCGGCCCCGAATTAGACCGGCTCTCTCAGGATAGCTCAAGGTTTCAACCATCGCATCGTCCGCTCGCCGCCGTCTTGGCAACCACCACCGACCAGGTGGCCATCGCGCTGCGCTGGGCGAACGCGCATCGGGTGCCGGTATCCGTGCGCGGGGCCGGGACCGGTCTGGCCGGCGGAGCGGTGAGCTACCCCAACGGTCTGATCATCTCGCTGGAGCACTGCAACCGCATCCGCGACATCGACCCGGTCAACCGGTTGGCGGTTGTGGAGGCCGGAGTCATCACGGCCGACCTCGATCGAGCGGTGCGTGCCCACGGCTTGTTTTTCCCGCCGGATCCGGCCAGCGTGGAAATTTCGACGGTCGGCGGTAATATCGCCACAAATGCCGGGGGACTGCGCTGTATCGCCCACGGGGTCACGCGCGATTCGGTGTCCGCACTGGAAATCGTGCTGGCTGATGGCACCATTCTTAACACCGGGACTCGGACCCGCAAAAATGTGGTCGGTCTCGACCTGACCAGTCTTTTTGTCGGTTCGGAGGGCACCCTGGGCATTATCACCGCGGCGACCGTGCGGCTCAAGCCGATCCCGCCGGGCATCCCGCACACCTTCCGGGCCAGTTTCGACTCGATCCAGGCGGCCGGAGAGGCCGTCACCGAGATCGTCAACGGCCCGGCCCAGCCCGAAGTCTTGGAACTGCTCGATGCCCACAGCGTTGCAACCATCGAAGAGTTCTATCCGTCGGGCTTGGAAGTGCCCAAGGCCGCGGTGCTCATCGGGCAGACGGTTGGGCCCGATGCGGCCGAAACCGCCCGAGCAATCACCCACACCTGCACCCAACACGGGGCCGTCGAGGTAGCCATCGCCGAAAATGATGCGCTGTTAGAGGCCCGCCGCCTGGCTAACCCCGCCTTGAGCGCGCGCGGACTGCGGGTCTCGTGTGACGTCGGGGTCCCGATTGGCCAGCTGGCCAACGTGTTCCGCGGCATCGATCAGATCGCCCAACAGCACGGCCGGGCCATTTCAATCGTGGCCCACGCCGGGGACGGCAACCTGCATCCGACGGTAGAAGCCGGCGACTCCCACGAGGAGTATCTCGCGGCCGAAGCGGTTATCGTCGATATTTCCAAACTGGCCGTGTCCCTGGGCGGGACCATCAGTGGTGAGCATGGCATCGGGGCGGTCAAACACCACGAGCTGCCCATCCAACTCGAGCAAGGCGTACTCGACACGCAGCGAGCCATCAAACTCGCGCTGGACCCGAACAACATTTTGACCCCGTCCCGGGCCATTTAGCGCGGCCCACGATGATCTATGTACTGCTCGGTGTGTTCATCGGGGTGTTGCTGCCGAATCAGTCGGCCATCAACAATCGGCTGCGGGCCTCGGTGTCTTCCCCGTGGGTCATGTCGGCGATCTCGTTTCTGGTCGGCACCATCTGCCTGGCGATACTTACCTGGACGACGGTGGGCTCCGTGACCTTCGACGCCGAACTGTTCGCCACCGAACCCATGTGGTTGTGGACCGGCGGACTGCTTGGGGTCATCGGGATGACCACCACCGTCGTGTTGCTCCCCATCATCGGTGCGCTATATTCGACCGCCCTGAATCTGACCGCTCAAGTTGTGACGACGATGGTCATCGACCACTTCGGGTTCTTTGGCGTGGACATCTACCCGGCCAACGCCTGGCGACTGACCGGCGCCATCGTAGTACTGGCCGCAGCGCTGCTTGCGGTGCGCGCCGGGAGGCCGAACCCGCACCTGAACCAACCCGCCCCGTCTGCGATCTGGTACCTGATCGGGCTGGCCGTGGGCATCTGCTTCGGTCTCCAAGTTGTCATCAACGGCCAGTTGACGGGTGTGCTGGGATCCGCCATTCATGCGGCCCTAATTTCGTTTGTGGTCGGACTGCTGGTGCTCGTGCTGCTCGTAGCCCTGACACGCTCGTCATTGCGGCTCCGCGTGCCAGCCGCGGAGCGCAAAAACCCCTGGTGGATGTGGACCGGGGGTGCCCTGGGCGCGCTCTATGTTGCCGGGGTGGCATTTCTGGCGCCGCTTATTGGCTCGGCCTTGACCGTGGTGGTGATCCAACTGGGCCTGTTGGCCGGGTCGATGGCCGTTGACCATTTCGGCTTGTTATCGGCCCCAAAGAAATCAGTCCGACCACTACAAGTGATCGGACTGATATTGATGGGGACGGGCGTGTTGGTGATGAACGCCCCCGAAATCTTTGCCTAAACCGCCAGCGCCTCGTTGAGTAGCTGTTCAACCTGGTCACGGCTCAGCAGGCCTTTTTGGACGGCCAGGTCGGTGACTTTGGCCCCGGTCTCATTGGCTTCAAGGGCCAGTGCGGTGGCCGCCTTGTAGCCGACGACGGGGGAGAACACGGTCGCTAAGCCGGCGGATCCTTCGACCACATCGCGCATCAACTGCGTATTGGCCGTAATCCCGGTGATGCACTTTTCGGTGAACATCGTGGCAGCGTTGGCCAGCAAACCAATTGAGTCGAACAGACCGCGAGCCATGATGGGCTCAAAGGGGTTCAGTTCCAACTGGCCGGCTTCGACAGCCATGCTGATGGCGGCGTCGTGCCCGGCAACCTGATAGGCGACCTGGTTGACGGCTTCGGCGATCACCGGATTGACCTTGCCCGGCATAATCGACGAGCCGGCCTGGCGTGCTGGTAGGTTGACCTCGCCGAATCCACCGGAAGGTCCTGAGGACAACAGACGCAGATCGTTGGCGATCTTGGACATGGTCAGGCCAACGCGTTTGAGCGCACCGGATAGATCCGCAAAGATTTGGGTATCGGCGGTGGCGGCAATCAGGTCTTGAGCAGACGAGATGCCGTTGATCCCGGTGATTTTCCGTAACTGTTCGATCGCGCGCTCGCGGTAGCCAGCGTGCGCGTTGATGCCGGTGCCGATGGCAGTACCACCCAGGTTGACTTCCAAGAGGTCAAAGCGCACCCGTTTGACACCGGTTGCTGCGCGTTCAATCATGGTGGCCCAGGCGCCGAATTCTTGACCCAGGGTCATTGGGACCGCGATCTGCATTTGCGTGCGGCCCATTTTGACGGTCGAGCTGAATTCTTCGGCTTTGGCCTGGAGTGCCTTCTTCAGGATCTCGAGGTTTGCCAGCAGATTGCCCGTCATCGTGTGCAGGGCGAGCTTTAGTGCGGTCGGGTAGACATCATTGGTTGATTGACCCATGTTGACGTGGTTCAACGGGTGCAACATGTCGTAGTCGCCCTTGGCATAGCCCAGGTGTTCCAGCGCGCGGTTGGCGATAACCTCATTGGCGTTCATGTTGGTGGAGGTGCCAGCCCCGCCTTGGATCATGTCCAGAATAAACTGATCGTGCAGTTGGCCGGCCGCAACATCTTGTGCGGCTGCAATGATTGCGTTGGCAATGTTTGCATCCAGCGCGCCGACGTCGCGGTTCGCGGCGGCTGCAGCGTGTTTGATAATTGCCAGGGCTTCGATGAGCTCTGGGAACTGTGCGGTGCGGCTGGACGACAGTTGGAAGTTTTCTGCGGCCCGAACAGTGTTGACACCGTAGTACACATCGGTAGGTAATTCGACCGTGCCGATGAGATCAGATTCGGTGCGGAGTGAGGTTTGAACTTCAGTCATGACTCTCTTATCCCATGCCCGCTGATGATACGTGCTGCCGTAGGACGCTATCATCGGCGGTTTATATACGAAGACCCGGGCACAGGATGCCCGGGCGAAAAATGCATAGTCGCTCCATGATCAGGAGCAGTGTTGGCGGAGTGTTTCCGTCTCAGAGTCGTTACGCACGCCGTTGTGGGCAACGCTAGTATGCGAGTTTGTAACCGGCATACTGGCCTCATCATACAACCTCAAAGTCATTTCAGTGGCATCGGGGTCACAATCAGCAAAGTTATCCACAGTTCGTTCCGATGTCGCGACCTCGCATGCTCATGCGAGGTACCTTAAACCGCATCGCTACACTCGCTGGAAGCCTGCCACGCCGGTTTTCGCTGCTGGGTGAACACCTGATGTCGGGACTGGGGTAGGGAGTCGAGACTCACTGAATTGTCAAGTCACAGGCGCCTGGTCGTCACGTCATGCGTCGAGCTTGAGGTGCAGGTCACAGCTGCCCCGCGAGCTAACGATTCAATATACCTGCGTGGGCACTTGAGGATTGGATATAACGAAATGATAACGATACGATGTAACAAGCTATTTCAGACTCCCTCTTTTTTGGTGACAGATACATTTATGCCAACTTCCGAATTTCTTTCCCCCCGCGCGCTGCGCCTAGCAGCCCTCAAGAAGAATCGCGGACGCCACGCTACCGTCATTACCGCAGGTGTCGCCGTGGCAATTGCCTCGGCCGCTGTGACCTTCGGCGGTCACGCCGGTGACGGTAACCCGTTTGCTTTCGGTCAGACCGCAGATGCACATCTCGTTGAGCTCGACGCGACCCCGCGTGAAACCTCGGTCATCCCTGCAGCCATCACCGGTGGCGACGAACGCGTCGTAGCCAAGATGACCGACGAAATGGCAGCATCCCAAGTCGGTCTAGGCCGGTTGTACCAAGAAGGCGAAGGCGACGTTGCCGCCGGACAGCTTGCAGTTGCCGAAGCACAAAACCCCCACAACGGGTCATTGAAATCCCTTCCGGGCAAGCTACAAATGATTTTCCCTGCTGATTCCACCCGGACGTCCTCTACTTTTGGCGCCCGCAGCAACCCCACCGGTGCCGGAACCCAGTTCCACGTTGGTACTGATTTCCCAGTACCAACCGGAACCCCCGTAAAAGCTACTGAAGCAGGCACTGTGGTGTTTGCTGGCGTGCACAGCACCGGCGGGAACCGCGTAGAAGTCGACCACGGGCACGGTGTCGTCACCGCGTACAGTCACAACTCGCAATTACGCGTCAGCGTTGGTGACACGGTGGAACAAGGCCAGACCATCGCGCTGGCAGGCTCCACTGGAAACTCGACGGGGCCGCATATTCACTATGAAATCAAGGTCAACGATAAGTGGGTTGACCCGCAATATTACTTGCCCTCCAAGTCCAATGAGGGTGGCGCGAGCAAACAGCTCTATACCGTTTCCAGCGCCGACTAAGAGCAGCCCGTCGTCCATTATGGCAGCGGCAAGATCCGGCCAAGAAGCGCTCTGAGCGCGACATGATCCCGCCGTGACAAGGACGCCGTGAGATGGTCCTCCACACGTCGGACCTCAACTGCGGCTTGGGCATAGAGACGCCTGCCCGCTGCGGTGATCGATAGCGACTTCGCGCGTCGGTCGTGGGCCGCGGTATGCCGAGCCAATAACCCGCGCGCTTCCAACCCCTTGGTCAACGTGACGACCTGGGACAGATCCAGCCGCAACAGCTGCGAGAGTTCCTGCTGCGTCGGAGCGTGCCCATCGACGATGAACGCCAACGTCGAGTACTGCCGCAGGTTCAGATCGAACTCTTGGATGCTCTGCTCGGTCGCCGACCGAAAAATGTGCTCCAGCTGTGTCAGGTAGAACAAGACGTGGTCGCCAAGCGGCGACTCTAATGCAGCGGCGACCGGTGCCAGTGGATGTCGTGGTCGCGAATTCGACTCTCGGCTCATCGTTCCTCTCGAAACCCTACGGGTATGTCTCGTTGACGAGTGTACTGACTGGTCACACTTCGAAGCGTTATTCCGTCCGGTAAACTGAGTCGAGATAATCGACGAGTCGCTCCGACGTCGAATGCTGAAGGATCTCGCGCCCCTATTATGTCTAAAACCTCTCAGAACGCCTTGCCAGGTTGGCTCTGGTTGATGCTAGCCGCCGGTGTCTTGACGCAGACGACAGCGAACCTTGTTCGACCGGTCACCAGTTATAAACTTATCTTGCTGGGCTGGGGCGAGACTGAAATCGGTATCGCCACCGCCGCGTATGCCCTGCTACCCCTGTTCCTCGCGCTGCCCTTCGGGCGTCTGCAATCCCGACTCAAATCCCCACGAAACTTCGTGGCCCTCGGCGTCCTGATTCTTGCCCTCGGCGCCGCATATCTTGCGGTGACGGGCAACGTCGTGCATTTAATGCTTGCTTCTGCCGTACTTGGGGTTGGCCATTTGATGTTTACCGTCGGTGGGCAAAGCATGGTGGCCCGCCGGTCTCGGGCCACAGACATGGACGCAAATTTCGGGTGGTTTACCGCCTCATTTTCCGTCGGCCAGATGCTTGGCCCCTTGCTGTCCGGAGTCCTACTGGGAGATACCTCGCTGACCGAAGCACAGGCCGGAGGGGCCGACCTCACCCAAAGTATCAATTTAGCGCTATGGGTTGGAGCGGTCACCTCAATAGTGGCGGTCCCGATCTTGTATACTCTGCGGGCAGCCCACTCGCCAACCCCGAGCACGCAGACTCAAGATCTTGTTGTCGTCGAGGCCGGCACGAAACCCTCGGCGCGCAACATCTTGAAACTGCCGGGGATCACCTCCCACATGTTCGCAGCGCTCGCGTTGCTCGCCATTCTCGATATCTTGGTGGCGTTCATGCCGCTGGTCGGAGAAGCATATGGTGTCTCACCGCTGGTCATCGGGGCGTTGTTGGCTATCCGAGGCGCCACATCGGTGCTTTCTCGCATCTTTATTCGGCCGTTGTCTGCCAGGTACGCGCGCAATAATCTGCTGCTGGTAGCCCTGTTGGTGTCGGCGGCCGCGATTGCCGTCGTGCCCGGGGTCGTTGGGTTCGGTCTTCCGGGTATGGTTGTGGCGTTTATTTTTATGGCCGTGGGTGGTTTCACGTTGGGCGTCGGGCAGCCGATTACGATGACCTTGATATCACAGGGCGTCCCGCGGTCGTGGCGCAGCCCAGCATTAGCACTGCGACTGGTGGGCAACAGAGTGGGGCAGGTTGTGCTGCCCTTGGCAGCGAGCCTGGTGGCCGGACCGGTGGGGCCTGCCGGTGGCATTTGGTTTGCCTGTGCGATCTTGGGGCTCTCCGGTGCAGAACGACTGCTGAATAAGCGCACCGGACCGGAGCCGAATGCGCCACAATAGAACGAGCTAGTGGCCGCGTCTGCGACGCCTTATGACCCACCACAGCACTGCTGCGATACCGAGAACGCCCGTCAGCCCGCTCAGTACCCGCCAGGGGCCTTGACCCGAGCCTCGTTCTTGCGGCGTCACAGCTTCAAAGCGTGACCCTATTGGCGTCTTATCGGCATGTTCGGGGGACGCCAATTGGGCTTTGATCGCATCGAGTTCGTCCTCGGAAATAGGCGGAAGCGTCTCGAGTTCGGAAGCACGCTCACCCGCATCGCGGGGACCGGGCATGACCAATGGTGAGTCCCGCTGTGATTGCAGACCCAATATCTGTGGCAGTAAATACCGCGGACTTTCGGCGAGCGGACGAATTTCACGTGGACCAGGCCGCTCAGTGTCAGCGGCCTGGTGATCATTTGACGGCGACGTTGTGGCCGACGGTGTTGGGGAGGGGGCCGGCGACGGTGGAGCATAGGGCGTGGAAGGTCGGCTAGCGTCCGGCGGCTGCGGGGTTGCGGGGGTGCTCGGCGTTATTGTCGGTGAACTGGGCTCTGTCGGAACAGCCGTGCTTGGTGAAGGCCCCGGTTCTAGACTCTCCGTGGGCTCTGGCCCAGCTGGTGACGTAGTGGGTGGCGGAGTCGGATCAGTTGACGCCGGTTCTGTCGGTTCCGATTCTTCCGTTGGCCCCGATTCAGTCGGTTGCGGAGTCTGCGAGTGGCCGGGTGGTGGCACTACGAGCGAGGTATCGTCTGGCTTCTCGAAGTCCACGTCCTCGCCATCCTCCGTCACCGTGAGGTGTTCAAACGTGTCCGACGGTTCAAATTTGATCGTGACGTCGTCATCGGTCGTGTGGATAGTCTCGTAGGACATTTCGGTGGCTGAAGCCTCATCAGAAGGTTCCTCGGTTAGGAGGGACGGTGTTGGGCTAGGCAACTCCGGCGTCGCGTACGCGGCACTGGCGGGGCCAAAGGCAACCAGACCGATGGCCGCTAAGAAGCCCGCTCCAATGGCGAGCCTCATGAGGCCGTGGAAACTTTCTGGGCGATCGGTCCGCGGTCGCTTGCGGCGAGGACGTAATGCACCTGTTGCCCTTCTTCCAGTCGACGGAAGCCGGTCTGGTCAATGCCGGTGTGGTGGACGAACACATCCCCCGAGGCGTCATCGGGGGTAATGAAGCCGTATCCTTTTTCGATATTGAACCATTTGACGGTGCCGGTCTGCCGATCGGACATGGATAAGTACTCATTTCTGGTAATCAGGTATCAACGAGGGCCGACGTGCGTTTTCTATCAGACCATACGCTAGTGGATTACGTGCTTATTAGGAAACTCATTGAGCATAACTGGCTAGACATACTCCGAATGCACCAGGGGAGATTCCGACATGAAAAATCCCGCCGCCTGATGAAAGGGGTTCATCTGGCGGCGGGATTACAACATCACTCGCACCTTGAAGAGGTACCTCTAGTGTAATGAAGGTTATTTTAAACTATCCGAACGCCAGCTGTGAGCTTCCTGGACGCCTTTATTGACTGTTGTACCCGCGTAACCGGTCGAGCTGGCGGCGTTCCTTTTTTGTTGGTCGACCGGTCCCGCGATCGCGCTTGGGGACGGCCACGAGGTGCCGTGGAATCGGTTCGGGGGAGTGATCAATGTAGTGCTTGATGGCCACCGGATACCCCACGCGCTTCTCCAACAGGCCGGTGACTTCGATAATCCGCTCGCGCCCGGGTTGTCGGAAGGTGATCGTTTGACCCACCCGCAGTTTATGGGAGGGTTTGACGGGCTCCCCATCGACTTTGATTTTGCCGCCTTTGACCGCAGTGTTCGCCGCTGAGCGGGTTTTGAATAGCCGCACAGCGTGAAGCCAGATATCGACGCGAACTGCATCCATTACAGGCTAGTGGTCCCGGATATTGCGGAATTGCGATTTATGGAAGACCAATGGTTCGTGAATGTCAGTGAAGTCGGCCAGGTTGTGAACTTCTAGCAGCGCCACAATGTGATCGCCGGCGGGAAACTCGCCGTAGACCGAGGTTTCTAGCCACAGGGCCGACTCTTCAACGAAGATCGCGTCCTCGTTGGTAGCGGTGTGCAGCCCGGCGAACCGATCCGTGCCTTTCGCGGCCATCTGACGGGCGATCGAGCCCTGACCTTCTCCAAGAATTGAAACGCCGATGCGGCGATTCTGACGCAGCAGCGGCCACGTGGTCGAGGAGTTCTGTACGGCCACTGAAACCAACGGTGGATCCAAGGACACCCCGACGGTAAAGGACGAAGCGACCATGCCCTGCGGGGTGCCGTGTTCATCGTGTGACGCGAGCGCTGCCACACCCGAGGGGAATTGCCCAAAGGCGCTACGCAAGGACAATGGTGAGATGTCGTCGGTGAGCTTGGTGGTCTGAAGATTACGGGCTTGCAAAGTTGAGGTCACAATCTTGCCTTCGAAGGTAGGCGCTCGAGGGCGCTCGAACGCTGTACTTGCCAGACACGGGGTGTTCCGTGAGGCCGAATCATCACCTGGGGCACCCCACTACAACGTGGGAGGGTTGCCGTCTTACAGCCAGGGCTTAATGTTCGTAAGAGCTCGTGATTCTGCAGATAAGACTAACCTATTTTGCATATGGGGCAAAGTAGAGATCGTCACATTTATTCAAACCGGTAGCGGATGGCATCAGCGTGGGCGTGCAAGCCTTCTGACTGCGCCAGCGTTTGAATTCCGGTCGCCAAAGGTTCCAATCCGGCCTTGTCATAGCGGATGTGTTGCTGGAGACGCAAGAACGAGACGGTGTTCAACCCCGAAGAAAACCGCGCGGTCCCCGAGGTGGGGAGGACGTGGTTGGATCCGGCGGAGTAATCTCCCAGCGGAACCGGCGCATAGGGGCCTAAAAATACCGCCCCGGCGTGCGTGATCTGCTTAAGCACCGCTTCATTATCTTGGGTCTGGATTTCCAAGTGTTCGGTCGCGATCGCATTGGTTACTTCGATGGCTTCTTCCAGAGTGCTCACCACCAGGGCGCCCGACTGTTGTCCGGTCAGGGCCTCTCGAATTTGGTTTTCCAGGACGGCTCCGGGTACTTGCTGTTCAATGTGTGCCACAACGGCTTCAGCAAAGTCCATCGAGGTGGTGACCAACACGGAGGCGGCCAGCGGGTCGTGCTCGGATTGCGAGATCAAATCGGCCGCAACCCAGGCTGGGTTGGCGGTTTCATCGGCCAACACCAGAATTTCGGACGGACCGGCCACCGCATCGATGCCGACTTTGCCAAAGAACGCCTGTTTGGCCGCTGCCACATAGACGTTGCCCGGCCCGGTAATCAGGTCCACGGGCTCGCACACGGTTGCTCCCGCGGCGTCGCTGATACCCAGCGCTAACATCGCGATGGCTTGGGCCCCACCGGTGGCGTAGACCTCCTCGACGCCCAGCAGTTTGCACGCTGCCAGGATGGTCGGGTGGGGGAGACCGTTGAAGTCGGCCTGCGGGGGTGAGGTGACGGCAATGCCCGGGACACCGGCCGCCTGAGCAGGCACCACGTTCATAATGACCGACGACGGGTAGACCGCTCGCCCGCCGGGAACATACAAGCCCACGCGCTGAATGGGCACCCAGTGATTCTCCACGGTGGCGCCATCAGCCAGCGGTACCACGGTGTCCGGGGGGAGCTGTGCGGCGTGCACCGTCCGGGCGCGAGCGATGGATTCTTCTAGCGCATCGCGAACAGTGGCATCGAGTTCCTCGAGCGCTTGCGTCAGGGCATGCTCGGGGACGCGCAGGGTGTCGGGTCGTACGCCATCGAATTGTTCGGTAAAGTCTAAAACTGCTTCAGCGCCATGAGCTTTGACCTTGTCAATAATGGGTTCCACGATGGCTGATGCATCGGAGATCTCAAGTTTGGCGCGCGGCATCACGGTCGCAGGATCGAAGGTGGTGTGGCGCAAATCGGTGATGTGAAGCATGCCTGTTAGTGTAACGGTTTTCAGGGTTAGTTCAGATCGCGCTGAGAGGATGGTGCCTATGTTGCGTCACGAAACCGAAGAGGCCCCGGCTGACCCGTCCGAGGTGCCTTCCCTCCCCAATGTTGAAGAAGCAGTCCCAGAGGACGTCCAGAACTCGGCCTTAGAAAATATGGACTCGCTGGGTCCGATATTTGGGGCCACCTTAAACATCGCCATCGGGGCGCTGGCGGGACTCGCCTTGACGGCCGTGGTCGCGCTGGCCATGGGCTTCGTGTTGCGTCGACGCAAACGCATGCGATCGCACCTGAAGATCCTGTTGACGCCCGCATTTACGGCCATGGTGTTTTTGGGTGCTCGGATTGGGTTGGAACTGTCCGGTCGCGACCTGCGTATGTATAATCTGCTGGCGTTTTTGCTGCTGATCGGTACCGCCTCGGGATTCGCCTGGTTAGCGCTGCGTATCGTCAACGTCATTGAGCGCCGCGTGGAGCTGCGTTACGACGAGGTGACCGCCGCCGATCGGCGTGGCCGTCGTATCAAAACCCAGATGCAGCTCATCAAGCGGGTACTGCATACCGCGATCATTGTGATCGCCGTGGCAGCGATTCTGTTGGCGATCCCGCAGGTTCGAGCGCTGGGTGCCGGGCTGTTAGCCTCGGCCGGTTTGGTCTCCGTCGTCGCAGCCCTTGCGGTGCAAACCACCTTGACCAACGTCTTTGCGGGCATGCAGTTGGCGTTTACCGATGCGATCCGAGTCGGGGATGTTGTGGTGATGGATGACTACTACGGCACCATCGAAGACATCACGATGTCCTATGTGGTGTTAAAAATTTGGGACGGCCGCCGGATCATCTACCCGTCGTCGTACTTCACGACCACACCGTTTGAGAACTACACGCGCACCGGCACCGAAATTTCTGCCGGTATTGATTTCCACGTCGACTGGCGGGTACCGGTAGACGCGCTGCGTTCTCGGTTGCGCGCCCTGTTGGAGTCCACGGACCTGTGGGACGGGCGCGATATGTCAGTACAAGTGCTGGACATCGCCGGTGACCGCGCCACGCTGCGCGCCGCGGTGTCAGCCCGCAACGCCGGAGATCTGTGGGATTTGCAGTGCCTGGTGCGAGAAGACTTCATCCGGTTCATTTCTGAACAGCATCCAGAAGCCATGAACATCATGCGCATTGAGCAGACGCCGCCGCAACGCCTCGAAACGCAAACCGAGCAAAAACCAGAGGCCAAGACCAAGCGCAACCGAAAATCCTGGGATATGAACTCCGCACCGCAAATCGATAAAGACAAGGTGCGCTCGTGGCAGCGCACCGAACCCCCGGTAGAGATTGGGGTCTTCCCCACGGTGTCGCGTAAGAACTCCGACGGTCTAGTTGAAACCAAACCGGATACTTCACCGGTGCCCCTGACCCAGCCCTCAGAAGATGGTTCGATGTACACCGGTTCGGTGGCCGCGATTGAACGCGGCGCCGATATGGCAGGCCCCGGTGAAGACGCGTATCGCAGTCGCGCCCAACGCGCCGAAGACGCTGAACTGGAAGAACTTGATGAACACGTCAAGCACGAGGATGCCAAGCACGACGAAGATCGTCGCGACGTGCAGTCTGCGGACCGGCCTGCCGAGCAGCGCCGTGAAGACGACGACCGTCGCTAGCTGGTGATCTACTGGCACACCGCCGCGTTAAAGGCGGCGACGGTATCTGGTGGCAGCACATGGGCCACCCGGTCAGTAATAGCCCTAGCTCGGCTCTTCGCGGGCGGCGACCAACTCCCGTACGCGGGGCAGAACATATTGACCCAGCTCAATATTGACGGCGTTCCAATCTTCGTAGCCGCGCAATGAGAACGATCGGATCCCGAGATCGTAATAGGACATGAGAGCTTGGGCGACACGTTCATAACTGCCGACCAGTACCGCTGAGGATCCAATTGCGCCGGTGGTTTGTGCAATTCTGGTCCACAGCACTCCGTCGTGGAGTTCTTCTCGCTCGGCGATTCGCAAGATGCGCTGCGAGGCTTCGGCTCCTGGTTTGCCGACGTGCGCTGCTACCTCTTTGGGGCTCCGCTCGCGCTTTTTCCACCCGGCTAAGTGCTCGTGAATGCGGTGCGCCTTTTCCCAGGCCAGCTCATCGGTCGGTGCGGTGATCACACGCGCATCCATCATCAGATCTAGCGGCTGGGTTCTGCCGAACTCTGCGCTGAGGGTGCGCACGGTGTCGAGTTGTTCGGCGGTGTCGGCGAGCGGTTCGGTAAACATTGAGAAAATATCGGCCCCCTCCACACCAACTTGGTAGGCCGCGGCCGAGGCACCGCCTACCGAAATTGGCAGGGGTGTACCGGAGTATGGTTTGATTCTGGGAGTGTAATCCCGGACGGTGTAAAACTCCCCGTCGTAATCAAACGCCGCATCGGCTGACCAGGCTTGTCGCAAAAAGGCAATATATTCGCCCATGCGGCGGTACCGGTCGTCTTTGGATAAAAAGTCGCCTTCACGCCACTGATCCGAGTCGTTGCCGCCAGCGATTAAGT
>CALBOC010000218.1 GCA_937896705.1 uncultured Micrococcaceae bacterium
GATAAAAAGTCGCCTTCACGCCACTGATCCGAGTCGTTGCCGCCAGCGATTAAGTGCACCTGAGTTCGGCCAGCATTAATTTGATCGATGGTACCAAACGTCCTGGCCGCCATCGTGGGGGCCATGGCATTGGGGCGCAACGCAATAATCGAGCCAAGCGTGTTGGTGTGCTGCCCGATTGTGGTGGCGACTGCAAAAGGATCAAGTGAATATGACGAGTAAATAATGATCGTTTTATCGAACCCGCTGGCTTCCATAAGCTGAGCCGAGGCAATAGTCCGTTGGACATCCATCTGGTCGACGTCGACGCCGTTCCAGCTGCCTGCGGTGCTGAGCGTAGCGACAAATTCGACACGGTCCCGGGTCGTCACGATAATGAGCTCCTTTTGAAAACTGCGCGGTCGAAAAACCTCGAATCAGTGTGATAAAACGTCATGATCCAATGAGCGTATTCTCCGCCCATGGTACATTACGAGGTTAATAACTCATCAGTCTTCCCCTGTCGTCACCTGGCTTGAAGCGGCATACCGCAGTGTGCGCTTGTGCCAGGGTGACCGAAGGAGCTTTGTGCCTCAGGCATCTAACCGGCCCGTTTTCAAACCCATTCCTCCAGCGGTCAACGCGGCCGATTTAGGCGAGCTCACCAGAACGCTTGCCGCCGCTGCACCGGCAGCCGATAAGAGCGGCGAACTTCCATGGTCATCTATGACTGCCGTCAGTGATGCGGGGCTGTTAACCGCTACGGTTGATGAACGCTTTGGTGGACCAAGTATCACGCCCGGTGCCTATGTTGATGCGTTTGCTGCCATGGGTGAAGGTGATCCATCAGTGGCCTTGGTCGCGTTGATGACCTCGATGCAACACTCGGCGGTGGCAAGCGGGGTGTCCTGGCCCCGCGAAATTTATGCACGAGTCCTACAAGACTCGGCGACACATCCGGTGCTGATCAATACCGCTCGCTCGGAACCCGCACTGGGCGCTAGTGAACGTGGGGGTCAACTGGCCACCACCGCCCGCCGCACCGCACAAGGTTGGGTCATTGATGGCCGCAAAGCCTTTGTGACCGGCTCTGAGCACCTGGCCTACCATGTCGTGTCAGTCTCCTTGCCGGACGAGGGGCAACGTGGCCGCGCGTTCATTCGAGGTGATAGTCCGGGCATCACTGTCGAGCACACCTGGGATGGCATCGGCATGCGCGCCTCCAGTACCCACGAGGTCATCTACGATGGGGTAGAAATTTCCGACGATGCCCTGTTGCTGTCGACCGGTCCGGGCGTGGGCCCGCCGATCGTCGGGGCGATGTTTGGCCTGGGGCTCAGCGCCATCTACGTCGGTATTGCCCGCGCAGCCCGCGATGTGCTGGTCAAGTTTTTGAACGAGCGAGTGCCCACCTCCCTGGGCGCACCGCTTGCCACTGTCGAACGACTGCAAGATGCCACCGGCGAAGTCACGGCACAGTTGATGATCGCTGAGGAAGTCTTACAATCGTTAACCGCCAGACTCGAAGCCGGTGCAAAGCCTGATGATTCACGCATCGCCGCGGTCAAACTCATCAGTACTCGCGCGGCCATTAACACCGTCCAGGAAGCCTTAAAGATCGCGGGCAGTTATGGTCTCAGCGGTAGCGGTCCGCTGCAACGGCACCTGCGCGATGTCTTATGTGCCAGACCCAATCCACCACAAGAAGATGTTGCGATTAAACGCCTGGGCGTGGCATCCCTTGCCCAACCGCACTGGCGTTCGCACCGCCATAGCGCTACAGAAGAGTCGGTATGACACCAAATCAGCACAACATGCAGCACGATAGCGCGCCAGCGCCCCGCAAGTTTCTGAAATACACTTCCGCTGCAGCGATAATCGGGGCGGGGCTGCTCCTCAGCGCGTGTGCCGGCAGCAACGACGACGCCACCGGCTCGACCACTCCGGTTGAAGGCGGCACCCTGCGCATTGACGGCCCAGCCGATGCCGGAGCCAATCCCTGCCTGGACCCGTTCCAAGGTTGGGGCAGCGACTGGACACTGTTATCGTCAAATATCGCCGAACGACTTGTAGATCAAGATCCAGAAACCGGGGAAATTGTGCCCTGGTTGGCCACCGAGTGGACGGTTAGTGATGACGGTCTGGATTACACTTTCCAATTGCGCGAGGATGTTACCTTTAGCGACGGCGAGGAGTTCAACGCCGAAGCCGTGAAGACCGCCTATGACACCAATCTTGAAGTCCTGGAAGACAACCCGGGGCTACTGGGCGGTGACGATATTGCAGGCCTGAATCAAACCACCGTTGTCGACGACTACACGGTTCGTCTCACCCTGGAACAACCCGATACCTCGTTTCTGAATCGACTCTCCTGGAACCGGTTGGGTATTTTGTCGCCGGCCTCCTATGAACTGTCCACCGAAGACCGGTGCCGCACTGGAATCGCCAGCACCGCGGCTTTTGAAGTCACAGATTTCACCCCGTATGAGTCCATCGAATTCAGTGCCCGGGAAGATTACCAACCGACCTCAGCGCTGGCCTCCCATGACGGGACGGCCCACTTGGACACCGTTGAATATCATTTCGTGGCCGAAGATAACGTCCGAGTCGGTAATCTGCTGAGTGACGCCAGCGATATCGCCTGGAAAGTTAATCCGTATGCCCCCTCGGACCTGGCGCAATTCGACAGCGCGGATATCACCGTTGAGCAACGCTCCATGCCTGGAACCACATATTTCTACTGGGCGAACACCTCGGACGACCGGCCACTACATGATCGGGATGTCCGAGTGGCCATATTGCACGGCATCGATCATGAAACCTATGTGGATGTACTGTACGGCCAGGATTATCCTGATCTGCAAGGCGCCTATGATAGTTCCACCGCGCTGACCGAAGCGGCGGATCCTGATCTTTATGCCCACGATCCAGATTTGGCCAATGAGCTCCTGACGACCGCTGGATGGCAGCTGGCAGATGATGGCTATCGCACAAAAGACGGGGAACGACTCGTGGTTGAAGCCCTGAGTTACGGGACAAACTCAGCGGGCGAAGAACTCCTGCAGTCCCAAATGCGTGACATCGGGGTTGATCTGCAGCTGGTGGAGGTTCCCGCCGCAGAACTCGCCAGCCTAGAAAGTGCTGGGAAATTTGATATTTCCTACGGCTATTTTAACGGCAATGACCCCATCACCCTGTTCCGCTTTTATAATACGCCCGGGGCCGGGGGGCTGCGCGGTCTTGACGAGACCACGACCGCAGAAATCCTGGACCTGATGGATGCTAATCTCAAGGCCGAGGACCCGGCGGAGCGAACTGAGCTGACGCAGCAGTTGCAAACGTTGCTCTTTGAACAGGGACTCATTTTCCCGATCTTTGACCGGATGCAACAGGTGGCCCTGGCAGACCATGTTGGCGGGTTTGAATTCACCGCAGAATCCGTCATCCGCTTTCACGATCTTTGGACTAATTCCTAAATGTCCCCGTTAGTCACTTCATGATACGTTTCCTGTTGCGCCGTCTTGGGCAAGCAGTGATTGTATTGTTGGCCGCCTACACCATTACCTTCGGTGTGCTTCGCCTCGTGCCAGGGGACCCTGTCACCGTGATGCTGACCTCGGGCGGCCATGAAATCAGCACAGCAACCCCCGAACAGGTTGCGGCACTCACCGCGAAATTTGGTCTAGATCTACCAGTGGCACAACAGTATGTCACCCAATTATTTGGGATGCTCCGCGGCGACTTCGGATTCTCCTATACCACCGGCAATCCGGTACTGGAAGGAATCGCAGAACGCGCCGGCAGTACTTTGGCCCTCAGCGGCCTAGCGTTACTGTTGGCCATAGTTTTTGCACTGCTGTTAGCCTGCGTAGCCGCTCTGAGCTCATGGCAACCGCTGCGAATGTTGTTGCGACGGCTTCCTGCAGTGGGCGTATCCGTCCCGTCGTTTTTGGGTGGGCTGTTGTTGATTCAAATGTTCTCCTTTGGCCTGGGACTCTTCCCGGCGGGCGGGAGTGGCGGCTTCGATACCCTGGTGCTGCCGGCCGTGACTTTGGCGATCCCCGCTGCCGCGGTGATCGCTCAGGTGCTGATCAAAGGCTTCGACGAGGTTCTAACGGAACCCTATATTGTTACGGCTCGGATGAAGGGGCTCACTCGAGTTCGGGTCTTGTTGCGCCATGGCCTGCCCAACGCCGCTGCCCCAGCCGTGACCATGTTGGCCCTCATAGTCGGCAACATGGTGATCGGCACAGTCGTGGTGGAAACCTTATTTTCCCGCAACGGACTGGGCAAGTACTTGCAGGACGCCGTGCTGCACCACGACTTCCCGGTGGTACAAGGGATCGTCATGTTCGCAGCCGCACTATTCATCGTCATTAACCTACTGACCGATCTGATCTATCCGCTGCTCGATCCGCGACAACAAGCACAGCCTGAAGAAGTCCAAGAGGTGCAGATATGAGTGCTCCCACCACGAGACTCGCCCGCATGCGCCAACTACCAAGCGCTGTTCGTATCCTGCGGAAACCCGGGGTCCTTCTCGCCGCACTGTTCTTAGTTTGGGTGGTTATCGCCGCCTTTTTCCCCACCCTGCTCACGACTACAGACCCGGCCGCGACCAACCCCGCAGGCCTCCTGCAACCTCCACAGTTCAGCGCCCCATTTGGCACCGATGAACTCGGCCGCGACCTCTATGCCCGCGTCGTGCACGGAGCGGAACTGACCATCCAAGCCGCGGTTCTTGCCATCGCCATTGCCGCATCTTTTGGACTGCTCATTGGGGTGGTGGCCGGTGCTTACGGTGGATTCATCGATACCGTGCTGATGCGAATTGTGGACGTCAAACTAGCGATCCCAGGACTGCTGTTGGCTTTAATCATCATCTCGGCACTGGGATTCAGCGCCGTGAATGTCGCCGTTGCGGTAGGGATTGGGTTCATCCCAAGCCTTGCCCGCACCACTCGGGCGCGGGTGCTCAGCATTCGGGCCAGCGACTTCGTCGAAGCCGCGATAGTCAACGGAATGCGGCCCGGTGCCATCTTATTTCGCCACATCCTGCCCAACGCCTCCGGCCCCGTCGCGGTGCTGGCCGTATTAGATTTCGGCGGGGCCATTATCGCCGTCGCCACCTTGAACTTCCTGGGCTTTGGCGCGCCTCCACCACTGGCCGATTGGGGATCGCTCATCTCGGAAGGGCGCAGCTTTCTGACCACCGCTCCATGGCTGTCATTATTGCCGGGCCTAGTGCTTGCCTGCACCGTGTTCGCGCTGAATCACATCGCCAAAACCGTGGAAGAGGCCGCTGCGTGAGTACCTCACACCACACCAACGCAGTGCCCGTCCCCGTGGTGGAAGTCCAGGGACTCAAAGTAAGTTATCGGCGCCATGGGCGAGTACAACAGGCCGTGCGCGATGTTGATCTGCGACTCCATGCTGGGGAAATCCTTGCCCTCGTGGGCGAATCAGGGTCCGGTAAAAGTAGCCTGGCCTCGGCACTGTTGGGCTTACACGATCGCACCACCACCGTTGAAGCAGATATGCTACGGCTCATAGGAGCTGACATGCGTAGCGCAACTGAGCGGAGCTGGCGCGAATTGCGCCGTCGAGTGATTTCCTTGGTGCCGCAAGATCCGCTCGTCAGCCTCAACCCCACCATGCGCATTGGACAGCAGGTGCGCGAGGGATTGCAACTGGCCGCAGCACACGGTGAAATAGAGCCCACGACAGCCTCCCTAAATGAACAAGCCGTACAAGCCCTTCAGGATGCCGGGCTGGACGCGCCCGAACAACAGCTACATCAATACCCGCATGAATTATCGGGCGGGCAACGCCAGCGTGCCCTAATCGCCATCGCGCTTGCGTGTCGTCCGCAGGTGATCGTCGCCGATGAACCCACCAGTGCACTGGACGTCACCGTGCAGCGACGTATTTTGGATCACCTGGAACAACTCGTGCAACACCACGGTATTTCACTGATTCTAATTACCCATGACCTGGCAATCGCAGCTGAACGTTCACACCAAATGTTGGTACTCGAGGCGGGCCGTGTGGCCGAACAGGGAGCCACGCACCAGCTCCTCACGGCACCACAATCCGATGCAACGCGGCAGTTACTGGCGGCTGCCCCCAGGATGTCGGCCACGGGGGAGTTGGAGTGGGGGCGATACCGGGACAAGGTAGCGGATCTTCCGGCCCCAACCGCTGCGCCCCAAGCTAGGCTCGACTCGGTGCGAAAGGTTTATCATGCACGAAGTAGTGACGCAGTGAGGGAAAC
>CALBOC010000219.1 GCA_937896705.1 uncultured Micrococcaceae bacterium
AGCACGCGGATGTAGCTCAATGGTAGAGCCTCTGCCTTCCAAGCAGATAGTGCGAGTTCGATTCTCGTCATCCGCTCGAAGCTCTGATTCTTGCTCAGGTAGGATCAGGGCTCTTTTCGTCTCTTGAGACGGAGACCTCCGATAGTGTGCAGAGGTCGCTGCGTCAGTCCCGCAGGTTTGTTCGGTGGGTTATGTCGTGTGAACTTCCGCGTTAGACTATGGGTAAGGTCACGTTTCGAGGCGAGATCGTTGCAATACCGCCAGGATGACAGAAGATTTCAGAAAACGCTTACTTCGATTTGGACTTTCGGAAATCTTTGTCATATAGTTATCTCTCGGCGCCATGGTGCGAGCCGCTAGAGGGGTAAGACCGGATGGCGGATATTCCAGCAGGTCATTGACCTGATCGCGGGACGTAGCTCAGCTTGGTAGAGCGCGCGCTTTGGGAGCGTGAGGTCGCAGGTTCAAATCCTGTCGTCCCGACTGCATGGTGCTGTCGGAAGCATATGATGTAATTCGGCAAGTACCGAAACCATAGAAATTCCGATTAGAATCCAGGAGTCCTACGTGGTCCAATCCACCGTTGAAAACCTCGCCCCAACACGGGTAAAGCTCGAGGTTGAGGTCTCATTTGAAGAACTCAAACCGCGTATCGATGCTACTTATAAGTCACTCGCAGACCAGATTCAGGTTCCTGGCTTCCGTAAGGGCAAAGTTCCGCCACGTTTGATCGATCAGCGTGTCGGCCGCGGTTTCGTCATTGAAAACGCTGTCAACGACAACCTTGACTCGTTCTTCCAAGAGGCGCTTCGTGAAAACGAACTGTCCCCGTTGACCCGCCCAGAAGTCGATGTCACTTCTGTGCCTGGCAATGAGGGTGAAGAAGAAGCCCCGCTGAAGTTCAACACCGAATTCGATATTCGTCCCAGCGTTGAACTGCCAGATTACAAAGGTCTGGAAGTCACCGTTGAGCCGGTCACCGTCACCGAAGAGCAAGAACAAAAAGTTCTCGACGAACTCCGTGAGCGCTTCGCCACGCTCATCGATGTCGATCGTCCCGCTGAAAAGGGCGACAACGTCACCATCGCTCTCACTGCGACTGTTGACGACGAAGAAGTCGACAATGCCGAAGGTCTGTCCTACGAAGTCGGATCTGGCACGATGCTTGACGGACTCGACGAAGCTCTCGAGGGCCTGTCCGCCGGCGAAGACGCGATCTTCGAAACCACGCTTGCAGGCGGCGAACACTCCGGTGAAACCGCAACTGTCAAAGTCGTGCTGGAAGCCGTCAAAGAACGCGAACTGCCAGAAGCCGACGACGATTTCGCCCAGCTTGCCTCCGAGTTCGACACGATCGAAGAGCTCAAAGAGGACCTGAAGACTCAGGCCGCTGAAGAAGCCAAAACCGAGCAGGGTGTTGAAGCCCGCGAAAAGGCGCTGGAAGAACTGCTGAAGCTGGTTGACGTGCCAGTCCCCGAGAACATGCTCGCCGAACAGGTTGAACAGCACTTCACTTCGCAAGGTCACACTGAAGGCGACGAACACGACACGCCAGAACACCGCGAAGAAGTCGAACAGAACTTCCGTGAAGCATTTGTCAACGAGGTTATCCTCGACACCATTGCCGACCAAGAGGAAATTCAGGTCGAACAGAACGAGCTGATCGAATACATCCTCAGCTCCGCATCGCAGTATGGCATGGATCCAAACCAGTTCGCGCAAATGCTCGACCAGGCCGGCCAGGTCCCCATGATCATGGGCGAAGTCCGCCGCCGCAAAGCACTAGCAGCTGTGCTTGAAGAAGCCAAGGTCGTCGACACCGACGGTAACGAGGTCGACCTGTCCTTCTTCCTGAATCCAGAGGGTGCAGAAGAAGCTGAAGAGGCTGAAGAATCCGAAACAGAACCTGTCGATGAAAAGAACGACTAAGTTCTGATCACACGCGAAGGTCCGCTCCTACACTAGGGGGTGGACCTTGGCTGTTTAAGATCACGGCCAACAGCGAAAACAGTGAGTCAACCCTGCTCAAGTCCTGTTTCGCACAGTAATGTCAGTGAAGACAAATAATTTTGCTAACCCAAACACGCCAGTGAAGGAAGGTAGGACGTCGTGACTGAATCGTCCAACGCACCACGAATGGCTTCGATCGAGCCAGCCAGCCGTGAAGACTACATCTACAACCGTTTGCTCAAAGAGCGCATCATTTGGCTTGGCTCAGAGGTACGTGATGACAACGCTAATGTGATTGCATCACAGATGCTGCTGCTCAGTGCCGAAGACCCTGAAGCCGACATCTTCCTCTACATCAACTCTCCCGGTGGCTCCGTCACCGCGGGCATGGCCATCTACGACACCATGCAACTGATTCCAAACGATGTTGTAACGGTCGCGATGGGTCTGGCCGCGTCGATGGGCCAGTTCCTGTTGTCCTCGGGTACCCCGGGCAAGCGCTATGCCACCCCACACGCCCGCATTCTGATGCACCAGCCATCGGGCGGTATCGGTGGTACCGAATCTGATATTCGTATCCAGGCACAGCTGATCATGCACATGAAACAGGTCATGTCTGAACTCACCGCCGAACAGACCGGTCAGCCACTGGAGCGCATCCTCGAAGACAACGCCCGTGACAAGTGGTTCACTGCTGAAGAAGGTCTGGAATACGGCTTCTTCGACCACATCGCCTCCGGTACCGCCACAATGGTCGGTGGCGGCGGCCTCGACCGAGAATAGCCGACTGCCCAGTCGCGAAACCGGAAAAGATTTTTCTTCAGGAGACTTTAATGAATTTCGAAATGCCACAGGGCACCCCGGCAACCCCGATGCCTTCCAACCGCTACATCCTGCCCCAGTTCGAAGAACGTACTCCGTACGGCTTCAAACGTCAGGACCCCTATGCGCGTCTATTCGAAGACCGCATCATCTTCCTGGGCACCCAGGTCGATGACGCCTCGGCCGACGACGTCATGGCCCAGCTACTCGTCCTGGAAGCCATGGACTCAGACCGGGATATCACCTTGTACATCAACTCACCGGGTGGTTCCTTCACGGCGATGACTGCAATTTATGACACCATGCAGTTCATCCGCCCCGAAGTTCAAACTGTTGCTCTCGGACAGGCCGCTTCCGCAGCTGCCGTGCTGCTAGCAGCGGGTGCACCAGGCAAACGTCTGGCGCTGCCAAACGCCCGGGTGCTCATCCACCAGCCATCGATGGGCGGGGACCGCGGTACCGCCACGGACCTGCAGATTCACGCCGATGAGCTGCTCCGTATCCGCACCTGGATGGAAGAAACCCTGGCCGATCACACCAATAAGACCGCTGATCAGGTGCGCGATGATATTGATCGCGATAAGTTCCTGTCGGCCGCCCAGGCCAAAGAGTACGGACTGGTCGATGAAGTCCTAGAGTCGCGAAAGAAGACCGACTAAGAGTTTTCCGACAATGGCGCCCTACCACCCCGTGGGGCGCCATTGTTTACTTAAGGCAAATACACAGGAAGATCATAGACAATAACCTTATCCACGCCTGAGAGCAATGTTCCCGGGAATAGACTCCGAACCAATTATGCTGAACTTGTCAGGTTCATAAGGAGAAGAAATGGCTCGAATCGGAGAATCGGCAGATCTGCTGAAGTGCTCCTTCTGCGGCAAGACACAAAAACAGGTGCGAAAACTCATCGCAGGCCCAGGGGTCTACATTTGCGACGAATGCATCGAACTGTGTAACGAAATCATTGAAGAAGAGCTGGCCGAGGTCACCGAGAGCAGCGA
>CALBOC010000220.1 GCA_937896705.1 uncultured Micrococcaceae bacterium
GACTCGTTATTATTTGGGTTGGACATGGCGGGGATTGAATCCTCCACGGGATCTGCCTGTAATGCCGGGGTGTCACGCCCCTCGCAGGTCATCTTGGCCACTGGTCAAGACGAAGCCGCCGCACGATCAACCCAGCGGTTTTCCCTGGGCCACACAACGACGCAAGAAGATATCGACGGTGTGCTCACCGCGCTGCCGGGTATTTACCGGGCAGCAGCCCAAGCCGGCATGGCAGCAGAAAAATCCTCCATCCGCACGGCGAATTCCCACCGATAACGGAGATGAAGATGAAAAAGTTGAAGGTTTTGGCCGCCATGTCGGGCGGTGTGGACTCAGCAGTTGCCGCCGCACGTGCCGTCGACGCCGGTCACGATGTTGTGGGCGTGCACTTGGCACTATCCCGGATGCCCGGCACGCTGCGCACCGGTTCGCGCGGCTGCTGCACCATTGAAGACGCCTCGGATGCTTGGCGCGCTTGTGAAAAGCTCGGCATTCCCTACTACACCTGGGACTTCTCCGAACGCTTCCAAGAAGAAGTGGTCGACGACTTCATCGAAGAATACGCCGCCGGTCGCACCCCGAACCCGTGCATGCGCTGTAACGAGCGCATCAAATTCGCCGCACTGCTCGAACGCGCGCTGGCCTTAGGCTTCGACGCCGTCGTCACCGGTCACTACGCCAAGGTCATCGAGAACGACAACGGCGAACTGGAACTGCACCGCGCCGCTGATGACGCCAAAGATCAGTCCTACGTGCTGGGGGTACTGACCGCCGAACAGCTCAAACACTCCATGTTCCCGCTGGGTGATACCCCGTCCAAAGAAATGGTTCGCGCCGAAGCCGCAGAACGTGGACTATCGGTCGCGCAAAAACCCGACTCGCATGACATTTGCTTCATCCCCGATGGTGACACCCGAGGATGGCTCGAAGAAAAGATCGACATGCAAGACGGTCCGATTCTCGACACCGAAGGCCAGGAAGTCGGCACCCATCCGGGCGCTCAGGCCTTTACCATCGGCCAGCGCCGTGGCCTTGCCATTGGCAAACCCGCCGAGGACGGCAAGCCGCGTTTTGTGCTAGAAATCCGACCCAAAGAAAACACCGTAGTGGTTGGATCCCGCGAAATGCTAGCCGTAGACCGGATCACCGGGATCCGCCCATCCTGGGCTGGAGCTCCGCTGGCCGAAGAAGCCACCGGTGCGTGGTTCGACTGCCGCGTGCAAGTTCGGGCCCATGCCGAGCCGGTGCCCGGCCGTGCACGCGTGACCACCGGTGACGTGGATGGTGCCACTGATGTTGTCTGGGAAATCGAACTCGACGATTCCATTACGGGTGTTGCACCTGGTCAAACCGCTGTGCTGTATCAAGGCACGCGTGTGCTCGGCCAGGTAACAATCCACAAGTCGATCAACGCCGAACGTCTGGCACACGTCTAAACTGGAGACCATGACTTACGATTCGACTGCGTCTTCGTTGACGGGCACCACCGATCCGGCGATCCTTGAAGAATTGCTCGCCATCCGCTCGAGCATCGACAATATCGACGCAACGCTGGTGTATCTCTTGGCCGAGCGGTTCAAATGCACCCAAAAGGTTGGCAAACTTAAAGCCGAACACGATTTGCCGCCAAGCGATCCGGAACGCGAAAAAGCCCAAATCAAACGGCTCCATACGTTGAGCCAAGACGCTGACCTGGATCCAGAGTTCGCCGAGAAGTTCTTGAACTTCATCATTGAAGAGGTCATCCGCCACCACAAGGCTATCTCGAAGGAGCGTCCTTGACGCAGCCGCTCGGTGCGGTCGACGGAACGTTCGCCGGTACCGATCCCCACGCCGTGTACTCGCTGGAGCTTTCCGAAATCGGGCCGCCACACATCCCGGCGCTCGCGGAACTCCCAGATATTGGGCCACATGCCACCGGCTTGGGGAATGTTGCGGCGAATATCAGCTTGCCTTTCGAATTGCGCACCTATGGGTGGCAGTTACAACGCGGTGACCGTATTAGCTCAACAGATCAACACCGGGCTATAGCGCATCAAGATAGTGTCATCCAAGCTCTTGTTGACGTCGCCCAAGACGACGACGTCCCCGAAGTGTCGGTGCGGCTTCCCGGCCCGGTGACAGTCATGGTCGAGGGAATGCTGCCCTCGGGACAGCGCATCCTGCGTGATCAGGGTGCACGGCATGATGTGGCAGCAGCGTGGGTGGATGCGGTTGAAAACCTCACGAGTCGAATCCATAGTGTCATCGGTGCCCAGACTACGATCTTTGTGCACGAACCACAGGCCGAACAGGCCGTCGAGGGAAGAGTTCGCTCAGTGTCCGGCGCGGATGTAGAGCGAGCCTTGGACGTCAATGAGGTGCGCGCTATGTGGCAGCAAGCGGCGACTACCAACGCGACCGTGCTGATTGACACGACCGCCGGGCTATCTGCCACCGCCGCAGAAGTTGGCTCGGTTGCGCTGGCCTTGCCGGTGGGCAGAACACATCAGGCTGAACGCACGTGGGAGCTCGTCCATGCAGCCCTTTCCGCGGAAAGACCCGTTGCTTTGTATTTGTCGCGCCAGAACGAGCCGAAGCGCTTTGCCGAATCATTCGTCGATCAGTACCTCGACTGGGGCCTACCGCCGGAGGGCATCGACTACCTGCGACTAACGAGCCGATTCACCATGGGAGCCGAACAGACCGTCGGTCCTAGCCTGGAATGGCTGCGCATCGTCACCGAGCATGTACCCGGATATCTCTCAACACTGTAAGACGCGCAAGGTATCTGCCCTGTTCTCAGTATTGCTGGAACAGGGCTTTTTGTTCCCGTGGAGCTTTTCCGCTTCTGCAGCTTGGGATGTCGCCCGACTTTTTGTCTTTGTGCAACCGTGTCACCCCGGTTTGTGGATATCTCCGCCACAATACAACGGTTATCCACAGTTAAAGACCTTAAATTATTTTAGAATAAAGTTATTTGATTCATAAACTAGCTGAGTTCTGTAGAGTGTTAAACAAAACAAAAGAATATGCTTAAATGCTTGCTGAATTGCACCTAGATTAGTAAAATAGAGGCATAATTAGACCCTCGAACATTAGGGGAGTGCATGGAGATACCGACGATCCTGCCGCCCCTAGGTGAGCCGGTTTCAACCGACCTACTAAATCTCGATGTTTTAGACGGCGCGAGTTTCGGTGAAATCCTCCACGCTGCGACAGTGCTGACCCGTATCGCCACTGAACAGATTACCGACCCGCGGACATACCATCAGGTGGGTACGTTCGCCGATACCGAGGGTGCTGACTGGTCAGGATTTCATTCACGCTCAGATCAGGCTAGTTTCGGCAAAGAATCGGTGGACAATTCACCTGGGGCCACGGCGGCAGCGACAACACAGCCACCGCCGACAGCACCGATTGCGCCCGATAATTATTACGATACCTTGCCCGCCATAGGGCACATGTTGAGTCAGCTGAGCCGGTTTCAGGAAGTCAGTTTGACGCACTATTCGCGCTATCTCGAAGCGTCGATGAAAGATCAGCGACGTTATCTAGGCACGCCCTATAAAGACAGTCATTTTAAGGACGTCACGCATTATCTGATAGACACCATGCGCATCTCTCGCCACTCAGCACGAAAGATCGTTCGACGCGGTGTGTATTTTGCTCATCGACCAGGCGCTGAACCGCAGCACCAGTCTGCGCAACCCGTGTTCGAAGGTCTTGCCAAATCGTTGGCGGCCGGTCGGTTACCCATAGAAAATGCCGATAAGATCATAGCTTTGGATGAAGACCTGACGAAGTATTCGCAAAAAACCCACCAGCCCGCGGAACGAAAAGACCTCGCACTTCAAGCCTTCGAGTCCACTTTGGTCGAGGCAGGAGAAGCTGCGACCCCTGATGAACTTTCGAAAACTAAACACCGCTGGCTGAATTACATTGCTCACTGGGTCTGCCCAGACGGCCCTTCTCCTGCCCAGGCGATGGCAAAACAGGCTGATAATGAATTGCGAATGCGAGAACATGCAGATGGTAGTGCTACCTACTCGATGCACGCCACGACAGAGGCGTCAGTGGCTTTCAAAAACTTCATGTTGCATCAACTCAATTTCAACGGCAGTCCGGTAAAAATCCCGGAAAAGGTATTCAATCTGCTGACAACCTTTCGAACAGCTCAAGATGGTCCGGGCACACCGACTCGCGCAGCGGACTCACCAGCTCAAACGGGTGCGACTGAGCAGTCCACCAGCGCAGGAGCCGAACCAGGTACGACCAGTGGCCAGCAAGACTCCGCCGAATCTGAAGATCGAAAACAAGGCGTAGAAAACGAAGCGAAGTGTGCCCCGGGACGAATTCGGGCAGAGTACAGTGCCGGAGAAGTCCTGGGACCAATTGAGACCTGGGATACGAGTCCTGATTTGGATGCTGTGGTGGCCGAGGACTCAAGTGGGGAGCCTGTTAGTGCCAGAGAGGTCGATCACTTGGATCATCTGACCACCGGTCAGCGTCTTGGTGCGATTCTGGTGAGCCTGTTTTATAACATGGTGGCTTTAGATCCCTCGCTTCTGGGGGCAAAGAAAGCACATGGAGCGTCCGCTCAGTTGATGATAGTGCAAGATATTGAGACGGCCTACCACACCCTGGGGATTGAAAAGATCCCAGAGACCGCCCGAAGACCGCGAGGCTCGCCGGCCTTCCAACCATCGGTCCTGAAACGTCCCAACCCAGATGAACCCGAGAATCTTGATGAACTATCCATCGACCCAAGATCCAGCGCCTCCGGTCGCGTAGCCGGGCCTGAAAGACCGGCTTGGACTCCCTATCAATCCGAGGCTGTGAACATCGGACCGATTCACCCCAAGGATGCAGAAATTCTTACCTGCAGCAGTGAACTAGTAGGACAAATTTGGGATGGCCCGGATACGGTCCTCCACCAGAAGCGAGCCCAACGATTTTTTACTCTGGCCCAACGCCGCGCCATACTCGCAAGGGATAAAGGCTGCCAAGCACCCGGGTGTACCATCCCAGCGGTCAACTGCGCCATCCACCACATCAAAGAGTGGTTCGAAGGTGGGATGACCGACGAGACGAATGCCGTGACGCTATGTCCTCGGCACCACGCCGCTGTGCATAACGGCAAATGGGTTATCCGTCGCCACGAAGGACTGTTATTCTTCCAGCCGGCACGCTGGTTGGATCCCACTCAGCCGCTGCTCCGCAATGTTTATTGGAATATTTAGAACAGATCGAAACTAGCATGACCGCCAAACGACTTCTTCCTAAAGGCGACCGGCAGCTTTCAACCGCAGGTAAGCATCGCCTACAGCCATCGGCAGCTCGTCAGGCTGAGCTTCCACAACCTCAGCCCCGTAGCGGTTGAGCAGTTGGATCAGTTTGCGATTTCGCAGCTTCTGCGCCTCAGCACTTGCAGCGATAAAAACAGCCTCGGACGTATTTCGATGTTCAGCCATCTCATCCAATTCCGGATCCGCCACAGCTGCCACAAGCACAACATGGCGATGGGTTAGCACCGGTAAAATAGGAATCAACCCTTCTTCGATGGCCCCTGAATCCAGCGGTGTCACCAGGACTATGAACGCCCGTTGGCGGCTGATCGCAGCAATTTCGGGCGGCAGGATAGACCAATCAGCGGCTAGGAGCCGAGGAAAAACCTTTGCCAACACCGTCGCAACCCGGTGTAAGAGGTGCCCTTTTTCTTCCGACGAAGAACGAGCACGTACTGTCTGATCTAAAGCTAGGAGATCAACGCGGTCTCCGCCGGCATTGGCTAGTGCCGCCATAAAGAGTGCTGCTTCGATGCCGGCATCAAAGCGCGTTTCATTACCCACACGAACCGCTGAAGCGCGCGAAGAGTCTATGACTACCACCACGCGACGATCGCGCTCGGGACGATACGTTCTCACGATGAGCTCATCGGATCGCGCAGATGCCCGCCAGTCAATGGTGCGCACATCGTCACCGCGAACATACCCTCGCAGTGAATCGAATTCATGACCGGCCCCGGGCATATGCACCGCCGAACGGCCTTCGATCTCGCGTAATTGCTGGATACGGGACGGTAGATGCCGACGAGACCGAAATGGTGGCACGACCGTGACTGCATTGCTCGAAGCATGGGTATATTGCCGACCTGCGAGACCCAACGGTCCGGTCGTGCGGATCGTGAGCTTGCCGGTGCGCACCGTGCCACGACGGCTGGGCGTCACCACGGTGGTAAACCGTTGGGTGGCACCGGGCCCAAGGTTCAGCGTCTGGAGTGGCTGGTCGGCGTGGGCCGAAGGTTGCCAGCCGTCGCGAACATGCCCGCGCATCCGTCGGCGAGCGCGGTTAGAAACCTCAACCCAGACTTCCAGGGGCGTGTCCAACCGGATCTGCTTATTGTCACTGCGTCGAATCGACACTGCTCGGGGAGAGGGCGTCAAGATGAGTTCGATGGCAAGTACTAGGGCTAGTAGTCCGATGAGCGCGAAAATCGTGCCCCAACCGGGCCACAACATCATCGGAACGAATCCAATGAGAGCTAACAGTACGAAACGTGAAGAAATAAACATTAGCGTGGGACCGGCACGGTAGCGATCAGGCCGGATAAGACCTGATCGATGCTGACACCATCCATCTCTGCCTCCGGCCGAAGTGACACGCGGTGCCGCAGACAGGGCAGGACCAGCGCTTGCACGTCGTCGGGAGTAATAAAGTCCCGACCCACCAACCAGGCCCAGGCTTTAGCGGTCTTCATCAGGGCAGTCGACCCGCGGGGTGATACGCCGGCTTGAAACGAGGGGGAGGTACGAGTCGCTTGGACCAAATCCACGATGTACGCCAGCACCTCGGGGGAAGTCTTGACGGTCGCGATTTCAGCTCGAGCCGAGGCAATCGTCTGATGGTCGGCAACCGAACGCAGACCGGCCTGCGCCAGTTCGGTGGGATGGAATCCGTTGGCGTGCCGGTTGAGGATCTCAATCTCTTCGTCGCGAGAGGGTAGATCGAGTTTGACCTTGAGCATGAAGCGGTCCAGTTGGGCTTCCGGTAACGGATAGGTGCCTTCGTATTCGATGGGGTTTTGCGTGGCAATCACCATAAACGGTTCGGGCAGGGGATAGGTGTCGCCGTCGACCGAGACTTGGTGTTCCTCCATGGCTTCTAACAGCGCCGCTTGCGTCTTGGGTGGGGTGCGGTTAATTTCATCGGCCAGCAGCAGATTGGTAAACACCGGCCCTTCGCGGAATTCAAACCGTGACGATGAGGCATCATAAATGAGCGAACCGGTCACATCGCCCGGCATCAGATCCGGTGTGAATTGCACCCGTGTGTTGTTCAGGTCCATGGCTTCGGCCAGGCTGCGCACCAACAAGGTCTTGGCCACCCCGGGGACGCCTTCCAACAGGACGTGACCATCGGCCAGTAACCCAATGAGCAGTGAGGTCACCGCATGGTCTTGACCGACCACGGCTTTGGCAACCTCAGTTCGGACGTCATTGAGGGCAGGACGAGTGGTGGTATTCACGAGGACTCCTTTGTTGATGTGCTGTAGCGATGACGCACCTGTGTTTCCAGGTCTTGTAACTGCTTCGCCCAGGTGACAAATTGTGCTGAGTTGAGGCGATCCCGCGGGGGTGTATAAAGTGCGTGGACTTGATCCAGCGGCATCCCAAGTTGTTTGGCGGTTTCGGCCAGCACCGCTTCGGCCGGAGTTCTGGGCCCAAGCTGTAACAGTCGTGCCAAACGCGCTACGGAGGCCCGCTGGAGCGTGGTCATCGCGTGGTTGTGCTGGTTGGTTCTGGCATACAGGCGTCCGCGACCGACGGTGGTTTCGGCGGCTGGCACTTCAGCCGGGAGCGGTTCGGTGATGACGGGTCCGGTGCGCCGTCCACGGTAGAACAAGTAGATGCCGGTGACGAGGACGGCCCAGACGAGACCCATACGCGCCCAATCGGGCAGCTGAACAGGGGAGAGTTGCCCATCGGGATCGGGGTCGAACTGGAAATTTGGTTGAAACCAGATCACCGTATCTGACCGGCCCAGCGACCAAGTCGCCAGGGTAGCGGTGCCGTTGTCGTGCAACCCTGCGTTAGAGAGCATCCGCCAGTCGGCGAAGATGATCGACCCGTCAGCGCTGCGGGCAAATGCGTAGGCGGTGACGTCCGTGGCTGTATCGACGATACCGAAACAACCCTGGGCCTCGTCGGTCAGGACCACACCGTGCCGGATGCTGGCGATATCGCCGGCCTCTCGTGCCGCTTCGAGGTGACAGTTGGCTTCGACGTCGAGGTGATCTTCAAAGCCCACCGGCATGGTTGTTTCCACGCCCTCCAGCAGAAACTGTTGTTGACGTTCTGAGACCCCCGCGTAGACGCGTTGATCCGGCGGGATCAGGTGGTCTAAGTCCTGGAAGCGCTCGTAGGAAGCGGTGTGCATAGCGTCGTACTTGTCGTGAATGAGCACCGTGGCGGCTGGGTTTCGGTCCAGCTCGTCCTGCAGCTGAGTCATCGACTGCGCCGGGCGCACCGCGATGCCCTGAGCTTCTAACACGTCGGTAATGGCCGCGGCACCCGGGCCGGTTTCGTCATCGATTCCGAGGTTGCCATCATCGCGTTGGGGCTGGAACGCAAGCCAGATCATGACGGCAAGCCAGGCGGTGACGATCGCGATCACAACTACAACCAGGCCGAGTTTGCGGTGACGTTGAATCATCGAGGCATCAGCCTTGCGGGATCCTGGTAAGTGCTAGTGGGCTGCGGGGTCGCGGTGGCGATGGTCTGGGCGAGGCGCAGGACCGACTCGGCGGTCGGACGGCTGGGGATGCTGCCGCCGTAACTGATGCGATTGAACTCGGTGGAAGCCTCGGTGAGGGCCTCGCGATATGCCGGTAGCACGGTGCCAAGTGACCAACCGAATGTGGTGGCCGTGGTGGCGGGCGTGACTTCGACCAGCCCACGATCGGATGCGTTGCGCACCATAAACCGGTAGGCCTGCAGATAGGCCTGATCGAATTGGTCGGCGGCGAGGGCACGTTGTGCCGCATGAAGGTATTCTTTGGCCGGAACACTGGGGTCTGCAAGGCGGGCTCCGTGCCGGTCTGCTGTCGGTGAGGCCGAAGGACGAAAATACCGGAATAGTAGAAACGCCAACACCCCGACGGCGACGATCAGCACGATCTGCAAAATGACACTGCCGGTGCCGGTGGGATCAATATTGATGGCCAGCGCGTCATTGAGCCATCCGATGATGCGCTCCCAAAGGGTCATCCCGGCCGGGTCGAGATCGTAGGTCTCAATGCGCTCATCGAGCAGCTGCCGGGCATGGTCATCATCTGGAGTCCAGGGGATGGTCACCGCTCAGACCCCGGCGGGCTTGGCGGTGCCGGTGGCGGCTGTGGTCC
>CALBOC010000221.1 GCA_937896705.1 uncultured Micrococcaceae bacterium
GTTCCTTCAACTTCAATGACGCCTTCTTTTTTAGCCATGTCCTCCACAATCTGTTGTCTTCTGTCACCGCGGTAGATCGATATTGATCATGGCAATGCCAAAAGCATATGTTCTTGCGCTGCTTTTGTGCCGGTAAGATATCCGGACACACCGAAACTTAAAGGCAGAAACAGCCAAGGATCTATGTTAGCGCATTTGGTCAAATAATGCCAAGCAGCATTGACACAAGCCTATTTTTGTGGGATTGGCACGGGAACCACACCAAACGGCGCAAGTCCGGCCGCTCCCCCATCGGGTGCGGTAATGACCCAAATGCCTTCTTTGTGTCGTGCCACGGAATGCTCCCACTGGGAGGCGTTAGAACCGTCGACGGTAACCACGGTCCAATCGTCGTCCAGGGTCCGGGTTTCGATTCCCCCGCGGACCAGCATGGGCTCGATTGCCAAAACCATCCCGGCTTTGATCCGCGGCCCGCGCATGCCCGATCGGTAATTGAAAACATCGGGGGCTTGGTGCATTGCCGAGCCGATACCGTGACCCACGTAGTCTTCTAGGATGCCCAGCGGTTCGCCGTGTTGAGCTCGTACGTAGTCTTCAATCGCGTTGCCGATCTCACCGACGTGTTTGGCCTTGGCAAAAGCCGCGATACCCGCCCACATTGCCGCTTCGGTGATTTCCGAGAGCCGTCGGTCGGCTGGCTCGACGGCCCCAACCAGTACGGTGCGGGCGGAGTCGGAGTGCCAGCCGTCAATCACTGCCCCGGCATCTACGGAGATGATATCGCCATCTTCAAGAACTCGGTCACCGGGTATGCCGTGGACGACTTCATCATTGACCGAGGCACAGATCGTGGCTGGGAAACCGTGATAGCCCAGGAAGTTCGAAGTGGCCCCGTGTTCGGCCAGGACGTCGCGAAACACCTGATCGAGGTCGTTGGTGGTGACACCGGGTTGTGCTGCGGCCACGACGGCGTCGAGGCCCTTGTGCAAGATAAGCCCGGCCTGGTGCATGGTGGCCAGTTGGGCGGGGGTTTTCAATTCGATATGTCGTGCCATGATGTGTAGTGAACCTTTGCGACCCGGTGGTCGCGCCGTGATGTCGGGCCGCGACCAGTATGTGGACAGTTATCAAGCGTAGTGGGCTTGTGGGCCGGTACCAAGTTCGCAGGGCGGTATCGACCAACGAAAAACCGACCCGGTGACCGGGTCGGTTTTATCGAGCGCAGCAGAAATTAGTCGTTTGCGCGGGGTTTGATGACCGGCAGCGTGCCAGTCCGTGCGCGAATGTTGTAGATCGTCTGCAGCAGACGTTCGGTGACATCGTCGATCGCACCGGTTCCGTCGACTCGACCTACGATGCCACGTTCCACGTAGGCTTCGATCAAATCTGCGGTTTCTTGGTGGTACAACTCAAGGCGGTGTTTGATGACTTCTTCGGTGTCATCCGAACGACCTTCGGTGGCCGCGCGGGCCAGGAGACGCTCGATGATCTCCTCATCTGGCACTTCTAGGACCAACACCGCGGTCAAGGTGTCGTCTTTTTCTTGCAGGATCTTTTCCAGGGCCTCAACTTGGCCAGCGGTCCTGGGATACCCGTCGAGCAAGAACCCGTTTGACACATCAGCGTGGTTGAGACGGTCCGCGACCATCCGGTTGGTGACGTCATCGGGCACGAAGTCGCCGGCGTCGATATAACGCTTGGCTTCTTTGCCCAGCTCGGTCATCTCTTTGACGTTGTAGCGGAAAATATCTCCGGTCGAGATCGCCGGGATGGCCATCTTATCGGCAATGCGCACAGCTTGCGTGCCTTTGCCTGACCCTGGAGGGCCCATGATGAGCAAACGTGTCATGTATTGTCCTGTCCTTGTTCGGGGTCTGGATTCTGGTCTCAGCTTAGCGGAGCAAGCCCTCGTAGTGGCGTTGTTCCATTTGTGCGTCGATCTGTTTAATGGTCGTCAAGGCAACACCAACCATAATGAGGATTGAGGTGCCGCCGAATGGGAAGTTTTGGTCCGCCCCGATGAGCACGAAGGCAATCAGCGGCAGCATCGCGATCATGCCCAAGT
Source organism: uncultured Micrococcaceae bacterium (assembly GCA_937896705.1). Lineage (GTDB taxonomy): Bacteria > Actinomycetota > Actinomycetes > Actinomycetales > Micrococcaceae > Yaniella. The sequence continues at coordinate 2,066 of CALBOC010000221.1, forward strand.
ACAACGCCCCGACGAAGGTCACACGCGAAATGACGTATTCCAGGTATTGGACGGTTGGACGGCCTGCACGCACGCCCGGGATGAAGCCGCCTTGGCGCTTCATGTTGTCCGAGACGTCCTGCGGGTTGAACGTGATGGTCACGTAGAAGTACGTGAAGAAGATCGTCATCAGGAAGAACACGGCCATATACAGCGGGTGGGCGCCGGTGCCAAAGTACTGCTGCAACCACACCACCCAACCGGCCGGTTCGGAACCATCGGTGGGCATATTGAACTGGATCAGAATCTGCGGCAGCATCAAAATGGAGGACGCGAAAATTACTGGAATCACGCCGGCCATGTTGACCTTGATCGGAATGTAGGTTGTCGTCGACCCGACCGTGCGTCGGCCGATCTGGCGACGCGCGTACTGGACCGGAATTCGACGCTGGGAATCTTCGACAAACACAATCAGCATCATCACGGCGATCCCAATGATCATCACCACGCCGAAGACGCGCCAGCCTTGGGTTTGCCAGATCGCGCCCAAACCGGCTGGGAATCCTGCGGAAATGGCCACAAAGATCATCAGCGACATGCCGTTGCCAACGCCGCGTTCGGTGATTTGTTCACCCATCCACATGATGACGATCGCCCCGATGGCCAAGGTCATCACCAGCAGCAGGGTCGCCCAAATGCCGTCGTCGGATAGCAATGAGACGTTACAGTTCAGCAGGGCACCAGAACGGGCCAAAGTTGCGATCGTGGTCGCATTGAGCAACGCCAGACCGACGGTGAGGTACCGGGTGTATTGGGTGAGGCGGGCTTGGCCTTCAGGGCCTTCTTTTTGCATCCGCTCAAAGGCCGGGATGACCACGCGCAACAGTTGGGTGATAATCGCGGCCGTGATGTACGGCATGATCCCTAAGGCGAAGATGGACACTTGCAGTAGTGCTCCACCGGAGAACATGTTGACGAAAGAATACAGTCCACCGGTGGTATCCCCTTGAGCCAGACACATTTGCACGTTGCCATAGTCCACGCTCGGCGCGGGTATAAAGACCCCGATCCGATAGATCGTGATGATGCCCAAGGTGAATAGGATCTTGGTCCGCAGATCTGGGGTTTTAAAAACCCTGGCTATCGTGCTGAACAAGTGTCCTCCTGACAGTAGTGCGAGAGCGCACTTTTTTTGAGATCCAACAGAGCAGGGATCTGACGTACACAGCCGTACCTATTCTAGGCACGCTCAGAATTCTAACGTTAAAACCTGGGGCCCTCGACCTGTGACGAGACGCGTCAGGTCGAGGGCCCTTGAGGTTTTAGCACTGTTCTGTTACGGAACGGTGCTATGCGGTTGTGGTGGTGCCTCCGGCAGCAGCGATCTTATCGACCGCTGATTTGGAGAAGGCCTCTGCGGTGACGTTGATGGCCACCGAGATCTCACCGGTTCCCAAGACTTTGACCGGCTGGTTCTTGCGAACCAGACCTTTGGCCACGAGGTCAGCAACGGTAACGTCGCCGCCTTCGGGGAAGGACTCGGTCAGTTTGTCGAGGTTGACAACCTGGTAGTTGATTTTCGCGGGGTTTTTGAAGCCGCGCAGTTTTGGTAGGCGCATGTGCAGCGGTAGCTGGCCACCCTCGAAACCTGCCGGCACCTTGTTGCGTGCCTTGGTTCCTTTGGTACCACGGGTTGCTGTTTTGCCACCCTTACCGCCTTCACCACGACCGTAGCGCAGTTTGCGCTTATTCGAACCCTTAGCGGGACGTAGGTCGTGAAGTTTCAGCGCTTCTTGTTGTTCTTCAGCCATTAGTCGACCTCCTCGACCTTAATCAGGTGGGACACGGCGTTGACCATGCCCACGGTGACGGGGTCGGCGGTGCGGGTAACGACTTTGCCGATACCTCGCAGACCGAGCGACCGCAGCGTTTCAACGTGCTGGGGCTTGCTTCCAATGGTCGAGCGAACCTGCGTGATCTGCAGCGTCGCATCGGATGGGGCAAGGTTTTTGCGTGTTGCTTCGAAGTTCGACATGCTTACGCACCTGCCTTTTCTTCAGCACGTTTTGCGCGGGCTTCAGCCATCGTGCGCAGCATGGATGCTGGCGCGATTTCATCGACTGGTAGTCCGCGGCGAGCTGCGACCTCTTCTGGACCTTCGAGGTTGCGTAGTGCATCGACGGTGGCGCGCACAATGTTGATCGCGTTGGCCGAGCCCATGGATTTGGACAGGACGTCGTTGATGCCTGCGGCTTCGAGGACCGCACGGACTGGACCACCGGCGATCACACCGGTACCCGGGGAGGCTGGACGCAACAGGACTACGCCTGCGGCATCTTCACCCTGGGACAGGTGTGGAATGGTGGTACCAACCAGTGGGACCCGGAAGAAGTTCTTCTTGGCTTCTTCGACACCCTTGGCAATTGCGGCCGGTACTTCTTTAGCTTTCCCGTAGCCGACACCGACCATGCCTTCGCCATCGCCGACAACAACCAGAGCGGTAAAGGCGAAACGCCGTCCACCCTTGACCACTTTGGCTACACGGTTGATGGTCACGACACGTTCTAAGAACTGGTCACGGTTGTCATCGCGGCCACCCTTACGGCCGCCGCGTTCGCTGCGCTGGCCGCGTTGACCACGGTCGGAACCCTGGCCCTGGCCGCGACGTGCGCCGCGTCCACCGCGTTCTTGACGTTCAGTGTCCTGGCTTTCGGAACCCTGCGAGGTTTCGGAGACCTTCTCGTTGGTTTCGGTTGCCTGTGTGTCTTTTTCGTTATTTGCTTCGGTCACAGCTTCAGTCCACCTTCCCGTGCACCGTCGGCGACAGCGGCGATACGACCGTGGTATTTGTGACCGGCACGGTCAAAGACCACCTGAGTCACACCGGCGTCTTCGGCGCGCTGTGCAATCATTTCGCCCACTTTGCGAGCTTTTTCAGTTTTCTCGGCTTCCAGTGCACGCAGATCGGCTTCCATGGTGGAGGCCGAAACGAGTGTGACACCGGCTTCGTCGTCGATGACTTGAGCAAAAATGTGGCGTGCTGAACGGTTCACTACTAACCGTGGGCGTGCAGCGGTACCCTGGATCCGTTTGCGTACACGTGCGTGACGGCGACGGCGGGCAGCGTTTTTGCCTTTGCCTTTGATACTGACAGTTGACATTACTTACCTGCCTTTCCGGCCTTGCGGCGGATTTTCTCACCCTCGTAGCGGATACCCTTGGCCTTATAAGGTTCGGTAACGCGCAGCTTACGGATGTTGGCGGCAGTTTCGCCGACAAGTTGTTTATCGATACCGGACACGGTGATCGTGTTGCCTTCGATGGCAAAGTTAATGCCTTCGGGAGCGGCGACGTCGATGCTGTGGGAGAAGCCCAGCTGCAGTTCGAGGTCGCTGCCTTTAGCCAGCACGCGGTAACCGGTACCGTGCAGTTCCAGTTTCTTGGAGTAGCCTTCGGTAACCCCGATGATCATGTTGTCGATCAGGGTACGGGTCAGGCCGTGGAGCGAACGCGAATCGCGTTCGTCATCCGGGCGGGTGACGGTGATGACGTTTTCTTCCATCCGGGCTTCAATTGGGCCTCGGATGGTCATCCCCAGCTCGCCTTTGGGTCCTTTGACGGACACATCTGAGCCGTCGATGGCAACTTCAACGCCGGAAGGTACGGTGATCGGAAGCTTTCCAATACGTGACATTGTTTCCCTTCCTTTCTGTTACCAGACGTAGGCGAGGACTTCCCCACCCACACCTTTCGACGCTGCTTGACGGTCGGTCAGCAGACCTGAGGACGTTGACAGGATGGCGATGCCCAGTCCACCCAGCACATGTGGCAGGTTGTTGGACTTGGCGTAGACGCGCAGACCTGGTTTGGAGATGCGGCGCAATCCGGCGATGGAGCGCTGACGCTGTGGACCAAATTTCAGGTCCAGCACGAGGTCTTTCCCTACGCGTGCGTCGACTTCTTTCCAGTCGCTGATATAGCCTTCGTTTTTGAGGATTTCGGCGACACCGGTCTTCAGTTTTGAAGACGGCATGCTCACGGTATCGTGATGCGCCGAGTTGGCGTTGCGCAGACGTGTTAACATGTCTGCGACAGGGTCGGTCATACTCATATGTGGCTTTAGCCTTTTCTCGTTGTGGTTTCCTGAGCCGGTACACCGGAACAGGACCTATAACGTAGTTGGATTACTGGTCTGCCTTGAACGGGAAGCCCAGCGCACGCAACAGTGCACGGCCTTCTTCGTCGTTTTTAGCGGTGGTGACGACGGTGATATCCATCCCGCGTACCCGGTCGATCTTGTCTTGATCGATTTCGTGGAACACGGATTGTTCGGACAGACCGAAAGTGTAGTTGCCGTTGCCATCGAACTGGCGAGGGCTCAGGCCGCGGAAGTCACGAATACGTGGCAGTGCGAAGGTCACCAGGCGGTCCAGGAATTCCCACATGCGGTCGCCGCGCATGGTGACGTGTGCACCAATGGGCATACCCTCACGCAGTTTGAACTGTGCGATGGATTTCTTGGCGCGAGATACCTGGGGCTTCTGACCGGTGATCAGCGTGAGGTCTTCGATGGCACCGTTGATGACTTTGGAGTCACGCGCGGCTTCACCGACACCCATGTTGACAACGACTTTTTCCAGGCCTGGGACCTGCATGACGTTGGCGTATTCGAACTCTTGCTGCAGTTCAGGCTTGATCTCTTCACGGTATTTCGCTTTGAGACGTGGCGTGACCTTGGAGGCTGCGTTTTCAGATACCTGGGTCATTACAGCTCCTTTCCAGAGGCCTTGGCGTAGCGGACCTTAACGGTCTTAGTAACGCCATCTTCTTCGACTTCTTCAAAGCGGTACCCAACGCGAGTTGGCTTTTCGGTTTCAGGGTCGACAACGGCGACCTTGGAGATGTGTAGCAGAGCTTCCTCTTCGACACGTCCACCTTCGGTTGCACCGTCTGGTCCCTGGCCGGCACGCACGTGCTTGGTCACACGGTTGATGCCTTCTACCAGTACGCGGTCCTCTTTAGGAAGCACGCGCAGGACTTTGCCCTGTTTGCCGCGGTCCTTACCTGACAGAACCTGGACGAGATCGTCTTTTTTAATCTTTGCCATTGGTTAAATCACCTCCGGTGCCAGCGAAACGATACGCATGAACTGGTTATCACGTAGCTCACGGGCCACTGGGCCGAAGATACGAGTACCGCGTGGTTCGTTATCCTGACGGAGGATGACGGCTGCGTTTTCGTCGAACTTGATGTAGGAGCCATCGGAGCGTCGTACCGACTTCTTGGTACGAACCACTACTGCCTTGACGACTTCGCCTTTTTTGACGGCACCGCCTGGGATGGCATCTTTAACGGTGGCGACGATAACGTCGCCAATGGATGCATAGCGGCGTCCTGAGCCACCAAGAACACGGATGGTGTGAATTTCTTTCGCACCGGTGTTGTCGGCAACTTTGAGCCGCGATTCCTGTTGAATCACTTGCTTACTCCTGCTTGTCTCGCTGGTTCTCAACCCTCGGTTGGGTCGAGCCTTGCGGAACGGTCATGGAAATATTCTTGCTGTGCTTACCCCCGACTAGGTGAGACGTATGTGGCCAAACACGCGCACAGAGGCTGTTTGGTCACACAGTGCTTTTGAGCCGGGGCCGAGGCACGTTTGTGCAAGATGCTGTGCTGACTCTTCGTCAGATGCTCGGTGGATGGCCGGGCTATGAAAAGGGCACAGCTACAACATGCTACCCCATACCAGGGGGTTTTGGAAAATCATGGTCCGCCACTCCCCCGCCAGGATTGCATCTTGCGCGATTGTTTGTTAAACGCCGCATCCGCACCAGGTGTCTGATGCGGATGCGGTGCTGTGGAAGCGCGGCTTATTTGGCGCGTTCTACAATGTCAGTTAGACGCCAGTGCTTGCCTTTGGCAAGCGGACGGGTCTCGGCGATCCGGACGATGTCGCCGATGCCGGCGGTGTTTTCTTCGTCGTGGGCCTTGACGCGTTTGGTGCGGCGCATGATTTTGCCGTACAGAGCGTGCTGTTTGAAGTATTCGATTTCGACAACGATGGTTTTTTGCATCTTGTCGGAAACAACTACTCCACGCAAAGTTTTGCGGTAGTTACGTTCTGGAGCGGCTGCGGTGTCAACAGACTCAGTCACTGTGATTCCTCCTCAGCCTACTTGCGGCTTTTCTTTTTGTCTTTGATGTCTTCTTCGCTGGCTTCCACTTCTTGGCGGATACCAAGTTCGCGTTCGCGAAGCACAGTCATAATGCGTGCGACATCGCGTTTGACGACCTTGATGCGACCGGAGTTTTCGAGCTGTCCGGTTGCGCCTTGGAAGCGCAGGTTGAATAACTCGGCTTTGGCTTTATCGAGTTCTTCACGCAGGCGTGCGTTGTCGAAGCCATCCAGAGCCTCGGTAGATAGTTCTGGTGTACCTAGTGCCATGGTTATTCACCACCCTCTCGGCGTACGATGCGAGCTTTGAGTGGCAGCTTGTGTGCAGCCAACCGGAGAGCTTCGCGGGCGACCTCTTCACTGACACCAGACAGTTCGAACATCACACGGCCGGGTTTGACGTTGGCGACCCAGAATTCTGGGGAGCCTTTACCCGAACCCATGCGAACTTCGGCTGGTTTTTTGGTCAGTGGACGGTCTGGGAAAATGTTGATCCAGACGTGGCCACCGCGCTTGATGTAACGCGTCATGGCGATACGAGCTGCCTCGATCTGACGGTTCGTGACGTAAGCGCGAGTGGTTGCTTGCAGTCCCCAGTCACCGAATGCGACTTCGGTGCCACCTTTGGCCATACCTTTACGGCCGGGACGGTGCTGTTTGCGGAATTTTACGCGACGTGGGATAAGCATTAGGCGTTGCCTCCTTGAGCGCCTGTGCGGGCACCCTGCGGGGCGCCACCGCGGCGACGACGTGCTCCGCCGCGTCCACCACCACGACCGCCACGGCCCGATGGGGCAGCGGCTTCCTGTGCAGCCAATTCTTTATCGGTGAAGTCGCCCTTGTAGACCCATACTTTGACGCCGATGCGTCCGTAGGTGGTCTTGGCTTCGAACTTCCCGAAGTCGATGTTGGCGCGCAGGGTGTGCAGTGGCACACGACCTTCACGGTAGAACTCGGTACGGCCCATGTCGGCACCGCCCAGACGACCGGATACCTGGATACGAATACCCTCGGCGCCGGCGCGCATTGCTGACTGGATGGAGCGACGCATAGCGCGGCGGAATGCCACGCGTGCGGTGAGCTGTTCTGCTACACCTTGTGCCACGAGCTGCGCATCGAGTTCTGGTTTTTTGACTTCTAGAATGTTGAGCTGAATCT
>CALBOC010000222.1 GCA_937896705.1 uncultured Micrococcaceae bacterium
ATTCGGCAAAAGATTCGCTCAGCCACAGGTCATCCCACCACTTCATGGTCACCAGGTTGCCGAACCACATGTGGGCCAGTTCGTGCAGGATGGTGATGGCTCGACGCAGCACGGTGGCCTGGGGGACCGGCGCCCGGAAAATATAATCTTCCAGAATTGTCACGGCGCCGACGTTTTCCATCGCGCCGGCGTTGAATTCGGGCACGAAGATCTGGTCGTATTTGCTGTACGGGTAGGGCTGGGCGAAATGCTGTTCATAAAACGCAAACCCGGCCTTGGTGATGGTCAGAATTTCGTCGGCATCGACGTGCCGGGCCAGCGACCGACGGGCCCACAAACCCAGAGGGACGGATACTTCTGCGGTGTCCCAAGAGTCCTCGGCCACCCGAACATACTCGCCGGCAATGAGTGCGAACAGATACGACGACATGACCGGGGTGGTGCCAAATGTCCAGTGCGCGACAGTATCCTCGACAACATACTCACCGGGCTCGTTGGACAGTACCTCCCAGTGGGACGGGGCGGTGACGCGCAGTTCGAACGCGGCTTTGAGGTCTGGCTGGTCAAAAACCGGGAAAATCCGACGCGCATCGGCCGGCGCGCACTGCGTGTAGAGGTATTCGGCCTCATCGTAGGGGTCCACGTACCGGTGCAGCCCCTCACCGGTGGTCGAATAGGGCGCCGACGAGGTTACAACCAGTTTGTTTTCGGCCTGCAGATCACTAAGTTTCAGCCGGACCCCGTCGTAGGTCACGGGCCGGCCATTGAGCGTAGCGGATGCGACCTCGTGGTCGAGTAGATCAATACTGGTCGCATGGCCCAGCGCCCCGGCAGACACCGAGAAGTTCACAACGGTGTGGACCGCGAAGACCGCGTCGTCGGTCACATCGATGTGGATCCGGTAGGAATCGACTTCGAGCATGGCGGCGCGGAGTTTGGCGTGGTCGCGGGTGATGGTGTCAGATGCGGGCACAGGCGGTCCTTTCAAGTCAATGTCACTATTGTTTCACCAACAGCCGGTTGGAGGTAACCCGGACTACACTGAAAGCGACAATTTTTCTGATGCGAGGAGTCCACGTGCGCGTTCATATTGCCACCGATCACGCCGGCCTAGAGTTGGCCCAGTACCTGATCGAAAACCTGACCGAAGCCGGCTACGAGATGATTGATCACGGCCCGCAAGAATACGATGCGCTGGATGATTACCCATCCTTCTGCATCAACGCGGCCAAGGCCGTGGTCGCAGATCGCCAGGCCGGACTCGACTCGCTGGGTATCGTGCTGGGGGGCTCGGGTAACGGCGAGCAAATCGCGGCCAATAAGGTCACCGGCGTCCGGGCCGCGCTGGCCTGGAACATCTCAACCGCCCAGCTGGCCCGCGAACACAATAACGCCCAGGTCGTGGCGGTGGGCGGGCGGCAACACGAACCCGCCGAGGCACTGGAAATTATCACCGCGTTTCTGACCGCGCAGTGGCCCAATGAGGAGCGTCACGCCCGGCGCATCAACCAAATCGCCGAATTCGAATCCACCGGCGAAATCCAGGGCTTTGAACTAGGCACCGAGGGGATTGCCAAACCCTAATGCCAGAAGGTCACTCGATTCACCGGATTGCCCGACACTTCGACGAGGTCTTCGTCAACCAAACGCTGCGGCTATCCTCTCCGCAGGGCCGGTTTGCCGACGGAGCGAAACTGCTCGACGGGCATCGTGCCGTAGCCTCTGAAGCCTACGGGAAGCACTGGTTTCTTTACTTCGACAATGAGCTGGTCCTTAATGTGCATCTGGGCATGTACGGGGCTTGGACGTTTGGCGGGCAACAACAGTCTTCTATCGGAGCGCCGCGCAAAATCGGTGAACAAGAAGACCACGATGCCGCCGCGGTTGAGCTCACCGAACCGCGACCCACCACCCGGGTGCGGATCATTGGTGACCACTCGTGGGCCGACTTGGTCGGGGCCTCGGTCTGTCGAACCCTGACCCTGGATGAAGCTCAAGAAGTCATCGACGCGATCGGGCCCGACCCGTTGCGCGCTGATGCCGACCCGCAGCGGTTCTATGACGTGGCCGCCAAAACCCGACGACGCATCGGTGCGATTCTGATGGACCAAAAGATCATCGGCGGCATCGGCAATATTTACCGCGCCGAGGGGCTGTTCCGGCAGGACCTCAACCCGCACGTCCCGGCCAATAAACTTCCACGCGAGACTCACGAAGCGATCTGGGAGGACCAGGTGCACTTGCTGCACATCGGTGTCGAAACCGGACGCATCATCACCACCGAGCCCGAACACCGCCCGGGAATCCCGCTGGCCGAAGCATTCCCCGAACACGCCAACTACGTATATCAGCGCCACGGCCAACCCTGTTTGGTGTGCGGTAACGACGCGATCATCGTCGAGCCCTTAGAGGCCCGCAAATTGTACTGGTGTACAGCTTGTCAGGGCGACTAAACATGACATAAGACCTTCTGACCGCGCCCAAACTGTGGTTTAGTGGACGTTGTGCATGTCATAGATTTACTTGATACAGGTCTCAAATCCTATACCGCGATGGATCAGTTGCAACGCCAACTCCATGCCGAGATTGCCGCCGGCCAGCACCCGAATTCGTGCTTGGTGTTCGAGGCAGAATCCGCGTATACGGCCGGGCGTCACACCCGGGCCGACGACATTATCGACGAGTCGCTCCCAATTATTGAAACCGACCGGGCCGGATCGATTACCTGGCACGGCCCCGGACAACTGGTGTGTTACCCGCTGGTCAAACTGGCCGCACCGGTGGATGTCATCAAATACATTCGCGCCGTCGAAGGCGCGGTGTTGGACACGCTGCAAAATACGTTCAATCTTGATGTGCACCGCATAGATGGGCGTGCTGGTGTGTGGATTGGCAACCGCAAAATCTCGGCCATCGGGCTGAAAATTTCCCAAGAGGCGACCCTGCACGGCATCTCTTTGAACGTCAACACCGACCCCGACGTCGCCTTTGCCGGGGTCATTCCGTGCGGTATCACCGATGCGACCGTGACGTCGATGGCCGCCGAGGGCGTGGACACCACCCTGGGCGCGGTCGTAGAGCCGCTGACCAGCGCGCTAGCGCACAGACTTGAACCATTATTGGCACCAACACTGAGTGAAGGAGACGTCCATGTCTACCATCCCGCAGGCTGAAGGTCGCAAACTGCTGCGCATTGAAGCCCGCAACGCCCAGGTTCCCCGCGAGCCCCGACCCGAATGGCTCAAAACGCGCGCGACCGTGGGCCCGGAGTATAAGAACCTGAAGTCTCAGGTGGCCAAAACCTCACTCAACACCGTATGTGCTGAGGCGAACTGCCCCAATATCTATGAATGCTGGGAAGACCGCGAAGCCTCATTTCTGATCGGTGGGGCCGTGTGCACGCGCCGGTGCGGGTTCTGTGACATCGCCACCGGCAAACCCGAGGAGTACGACACCGAAGAGCCCTACCGGGTGGCTGAGTCCGTGGATGAACTGGACCTAAACTATGTCACTGTCACCGGCGTGGCCCGCGACGATTTAGAAGATGGCGCATCCTGGCTGTACGCCGAAACCGCCCGCGCGATCCATCAGCGCACCCCACACACCGGCGTGGAGTTACTCGTTGATGATTTCCGGGGCGGCGATAGCGCGCTGCAGAAGATTTTCGACGCCAAACCAGAAGTCTTTGCGCACAACCTCGAGACCGTGCCGCGGCTGATGAAAATCATCCGCCCGGCCTTCCGGTATGAAAAGTCTCTGGCCGCGATCTCCAAGGCCCGGGATGCCGGATTGGTCACGAAATCCAACTTGATCTTAGGGATGGGGGAGACCACCGAAGAGATCGAAGACACCATTGTGGATCTGATCAACGCCGGGACTCACATCATCACCATCACCCAGTACTTGCGGCCCTCGCCGCTGCACCACCCGGTGGATCGGTGGGTCAAGCCCGCGGAGTTCTTGCGTCTGCGGGATTACGCCTACGAACACGGTGCCGCTGCGGTGATGTCGGGGCCGCTGGTGCGCTCGTCGTATCGCTCAGGCAAACTCTATGTCGAGGCCATGCGCTTTTTGGGTCGCGAGATTCCCGAGCAATTCCAGCACCTGGTTGATAACGCCGATGTCACGGCACGACAAGAAGCCGAATCCGTGGCCGCGCGCTTTGAAGATACCGACGACACTGCTGACATCCCAGCCGCGTCACTGGCCTAAAATTCGTCACAAATTATTGCAGCGCCTTCCCGCGATGGGGAGGCGCTGCAGTGCTTGGACGCGGTCTAGGGCAGTCGGTTAGAACCCGTTGCTGCCGCCGCGCGAAAACTTCGACATCAAATCGTTAAGGTCCGATTCCGTCAGGGTCGCATCGCGTTCGATCCACGATTTGTAGACCACCCGGATCATGTTCAACTCCGGTGACAGGGTAGTGTCGACCCAATCATCGGCCTGGTAGGTTACAACCTCTTCGGGAGTCACCACATCGACCGTCCCTTTTTCGGGGTAGTGGTGGATAGCCTGAATGACCGCGACCGATTGTCCCCCACGATAGATCAGGGTTTGTCCGACGTTGCGATGATCCAGTGTCTTAGCTTCAAACATTCGTTTTGTGTCCTTGAGTTTTCATGAAGTTCGGCGACGCTGGGCTTCATGTGGTTTCGTAGCCGCGCCAGCGTTAATCCTAAGTGATGCGGCGCACGAAATGAATGTTCAACCTAGCGTTCGACGTGAACTGGCTGTGTGGTACCTGAAAAGCTCGCCCTGCCAGGAGAGCGGTTTGAGCAGGGCAGAGGGGATTTTGCACGATGGACCGATACGCGTTATAGTTATGTTCGTTGCTCACGTAGCACGCGGATGTAGCTCAATGGTAGAGCCTCTGCCTTCCAAGCAGATAGTGCGA
>CALBOC010000223.1 GCA_937896705.1 uncultured Micrococcaceae bacterium
ACCAATACCGAATACCTCGATGACATCGTCCTACCCGACAGCATTGCCGCGACCTCCGATGGGGTCAAAGCCGTCACCGGGGCCGAAGTCGTGGTCGTAGCCGTCCCGGCCCAACAAGCCCGGGACACAATTGCCGACCTGGCCGAGCACATCGACTCCGAAGCCATCCTGGTCTCGCTGATCAAAGGTCTCGAGCGCTCGACCCAGGCCACGATGGCCGAAGTCTTCGCCCAAGAACTCAACCTGCCGACCGAACAGTTCGTGGTCATCTCCGGACCGAATTTGGCCAAAGAGATCGCCCGCGAAGAGCCCACCGCCACCGTGGTGGCCTGCGAATACGAACCCACCGCGGAATTCATTGCCGCCATGACGGCCTCGTCATATTTCCGGCCCTACCGCAACACCGATGTCGCCGGGGTCGAGATCGGGGGCGTGGTCAAAAACATTATCGCGCTGGCCGTGGGACTGGCCGACGGGCAAGGCTACGGCGACAACTCCAAAGCCTCGATCATCACCCGGGGCCTGACCGAAACCACTCGGTTGGCCATGGCCATTGGCGCCAACCCCGACACCCTGGCCGGGCTGGCGGGACTTGGCGACCTGGTGGCCACGTGTGCCTCACCGCTGTCGCGTAACCGCACCGCCGGAAAACTCTACGGCCAGGGCCACACCACCGACGAAGTCGTGGGCCAAATGCGCCAAACCGCAGAAGGCATCAAATCCGTCTCCGCGGTGGTGACCCTCGCTCATTCACACGGCGTAGAAATGCCGATTGCTGAAGCCGTCAACGCCGTGGTTGCCGGCACCATCCAAATCCGCGATATCGCCCAGCTGCTGCTCGGCCGTGACTTGAAACCGGAGGCACGCCTGTGACCAAAACCGTTCTCGTTCTATTCGGCGGGCAATCACCCGAACACCCCGTCTCGATCGTCACCGCCGTCGGGGTCCTCAATGCGCTGGATACCGACCACTACACGCCCATCCCGGTGGGCATCAACCAACAGGGGGACTGGGTGCTGGCTGGCCAGCACCAGCCGGCTGACGCCCCGTGGTCGGTGGCCACCCTGATCAACCAGCCCCCGGCCGAAACCACCCACACCACGGCTCTGTCCGAGGATCTGCCAGAGGTCCCCGCCACCGGCACCCCGGTGGCGCTGCGAGCGGTGAACTCCCACGCCCAGCTGATCGATGTTGACGGCAAGGTCATCGCCGATATCGACGTGGTCTTCCCGCTGCTGCACGGCCCCAATGGGGAAGACGGCACGGTCCAGGGATTGTTCGAGACCCTGGGTGTGCCATATGTCGGAGCCGGCGTGCTGGCTTCGGCGGTGGGCATGGATAAACACTTCATGAAGATCGCCTTCCAACACGCCGGACTGAGCGTCGGACCCTGGGTCACAATCAACGACGCCGACTGGCGAAACACTAAAACGCAGGTGTTGAACCGGATCGCCGCCCTAGACCTGCCACTGTTTGTAAAACCCGCACGCGGCGGATCCTCGCTGGGCATCCGGCGCGTGACCATGCTGTCCGAACTGGAAGCGGCCATCGACTACGCCCGGGAGTATGATTCAAAGGTCGTGGTCGAACAGGGCATTCTGGGCCGTGAAATCGAATGCGGTGTGCTGGATGGTCTCAACGGGGCCGCACCTAACGCCTCCTACCCGGGGGAAATTGTGGTCACCGGCGAAGACAATGACGAGTTCCAGTTCTACGACTTCACCTCGAAATACCAGTCGGCAGACAGCGCAGAACTCTCCTGCCCGGCAGAATTGCCCGAGGACGCAACCGAACTGGTCCGGCAACAAGCCGTGACCGCATTCCAAGCCGTCGATGCGTCGGGCCTGTCGCGGGTAGATTTCTTCTACACCGATGACGGGGAATTAATCATCAACGAAATCAATACGATGCCTGGGTTTACCCCGATTTCGATGTATCCGCAGATGTGGCAGCGGACCGGGGTCGAATACTCCGACCTCATTGATACGTTGTTAGAGCTCGCTTTCCAACGCCGCTAGTTCAGAAGCGGTTATTCGGCTTGCTCTGGGGCAACGCCTTCTGGGATTCGATCGTCGAGATCATCAACACCGGGGACGACTTCGGTATCAGCCGGGTCGGTGCATCCACCATCAGCCGGGATACGGGCGGCCGCGTTGCCCACATCGACCATGACCGATGACGAGGAAACTCGCTCGCCATCAAAGAGCACTTCCATGGCCGGCTCGCGACCATAGGTGGTGATGCGCCAGTTGCTGCCCTCTTCGCGGACAACCCAGTCCACCCCGTTTGCGCCAACACACTCATCGGTGGTCGGACCGGGTGGCTCGACCCCGCACCGGAAGACCGCTACGGCGGGCTCGCCCCAGGCCGCAGTCGACTGGGTATCGGTTCGACGTCGCTCGTGTCCGGCAATTTCTTCTGGCATGGCGACCATTGCCTCCGCACACAACGGATCGGTGGCATTTGGGGCAACCTCAATATCGGCCACCAACGAGGTACAAGCCGTCAGAGTTAAACCGCCCACCGCAGCCAAGGCTGCACCACGGATCATGCGCGTCATTTTTGCCATAGTCCAACCATAAAGCACCCCGAGAAACGCGCCCCGTCAGTTTCGCCACTGGCAACTACGAGAAGTTTCATAGATTACCCCAAGCGCGTCTAACGTGACACTCGGTCCAGGCGCTACTATGGTTGCATGTGACATAAACCCCAAGAAGGGGTGTAAAAGAGATGAACCATTATGACTGAAGTAAAGCAACAACCTCCAAGCACCGGTGTTCAAACTGACCACGGGTCGGCCAAGCTTATCTTCAATTGGTTGAAACTTGCCGAGTCAGCACTTGGCAATAATTCCGATCGCCTCAATGCGATTAATATCTTCCCGGTACCAGACGGGGATACTGGATCAAACCTCTACCACACCGTGGCAGCCGCGACCCGAGCTCTCCACGAGGTTGATGAAGACGCGAGCGCCGGCCGGGCCCTGACCACCGCTGCCACCGCAGCACTGGATCACGCCCAGGGCAACTCCGGTACCCTGATTGCCGTGATGCTCAATGCGCTGGCCGAACCTCTAACCCACGCACCGCGCCTGACCGCTCCCTTATTAGCCTTAGGGCTGCAGCGGGCTAGGGCAGCAGCCTGGGCAGCGCTATCGGATCCGCAGGAAGGCACCATGTTGACCATCCTGGACACCGCAGCCGCAACCGCCGCAAACTACCGGGGCTCGATCACCGAGCTGCCCGAAGACGCCCAGAATTCCCGTAAGACCCTGGGGGAGATGACCTCACGGATCGTCGAGACCAGCTGGTTGGCGGTCGAAGAGACTGAAAATCAGCTCACCCAGCTCTCCGAAGCCCAAGTCGTCGATGCCGGTGCCACCGGGCTGCTATTGGTCTTTGATGCGCTCCGAGCCACGGTCAAGGGCGAGTCGCTGGACCCAGAAATCCTAGAATCCATTCACGGCTTCCACGTCAACCACCCGCACATGCACCAGGACATGGAAGTCGCTGAAGCCTATGAGGTCATGTGCTCGTTGCAATTGACCCCGCTGGATGCCGCGACCCTGCGCATCGGCCTCAACGAGGTCGGCAATTCGGTGATCATGACGCCCATCAACACCGAAGAAGACGCCAACGGCACCATCCGGTGGCGCGTGCATGTCCACGTGGCAGAGCCCGATGACGCCATGCGGCTGATCAACCCGCTGGGAGTCACTGAGAACCTGGCCATCACGCCGTTGCACACCAGCAACATCAGCGAACAGCAGCACCTATGCAGCACACCAGCGGAAGCCAGCACAGAAGAACATAGCTAGTGGATCCGTTTAATCAGCCGCTTGAGCCCCTGCTGGGCACCAAAACCGCCAACAGTCTGGCAAAACATCTCCACATCACCACCACGGGCCAAGCGCTGAATTACTTCCCGCGCCGCTACATCGAACGCGGCGAATTGACCCCCATCATCCAGTTACCTGTGGGTGAGCAAGTCACGGTCATCGCCCGGGTCCAGAAAGCGAAACGGCGCCCAATGCGCGCGCGCAGCGGCTTTCTGGTTGATGTCACCGTTTCGGACGAAGCCACTGACACCGGACTGCCCGGCACTCTCTCGATGGCCTTCTTCAACGGCTATGCGGCCTACCAGCAGCTCACCCCCGGTACCCTGGCCATGTTCCACGGCAAGACCTCGACCTATCGTGGCCAACTGACTCTGACCAACCCGGACTTTGTCGTGCTCCACGAAGAACACGAACTGTCCGAAACCGACATCAAACCCACCCCGGTCTACCCGGCCAAATCAAAACTGCCCTCCTGGACGATTCGCAAAGCCATTGAGGTCGTGTTGGATGCGATCAATTGGTCGGCCATCAATGACCCGGTGCCCCAAGACTTCCTAGCGGGACTGTCTCAGAACATGCCGACGCTGGCGATGGCCTATGAGCACATTCACCGGCCCGAAGACCTGCCCCAAGCGCGAGCAGCACGACGCCGGTTCGCAGCCCAAGAAGCACTCATCCTGCAGACGCTGTTAGCTCGACGACGCCTCCGGAATCGCAATACCGTACCGGCCACCCCATACCCGCTGCTCGATGACGGCATCCTGGCCCACCTTGATGCGCAACTTCCATTTGAATTGACCACCGGACAACGCCAAGCCGGCGCCGAGATTGCAGCAGAACTGGACTCGGTACACCCGATGTCCCGACTGCTGCAAGGTGAAGTGGGGTCCGGGAAAACCCTGGTTGCCCTGCGTGCCATGGTCCAGGTGGTCGATGCTGGCGCACAGGCCGTACTCGTCGCTCCCACCGAAGTGCTCGCCAGCCAGCATTACCGCTCGATCACCAATACCCTGGGCGACTTAGCCACCGCGGGCCAGCTAACCTCCTGGCAGGGCCCGGCGACCGAAGTTGTGTTGCTGACCGGGTCGATGACCAACGGCCAAAAACAAGAAGCTCTGCTCAAAATCACCACGGGCCAGGCCGGCATTATTATCGCCACGCACGCGATCTTTTCCGATAACGTCTATTTCGCCAACCTCGGATTGGTGGTCATTGACGAGCAGCACCGGTTTGGTGTGGACCAGCGCGAGGCCCTGCGCCAAGCCAACCCGGGTGTGCACATGCTGGTCATGACCGCGACCCCCATCCCACGCTCGGTTGCGATGACGGTCTTCGGCGATCTGGATGTGACTGTACTTGAAGGTCTCCCATCAGGTCGAAAGCCAGTGACCACCTATCTGGCTCGCATGGCCCACGGCCCGCGCATCATCCAGCGCGTCTGGGAAATTATTGCCGAAGAAATCGCCGCCGGACATCAGGCCTTCGTCGTCTGTCCAAAAATCGACCCGTCCGATACCGCTGAAGACACCGGCGATCTAACCTCCGATATTCACGCCGCAAATGTCGGCGAAATCACCGCGACCATTCAGCACCTGCCGGTCTTTGCCAACGCGGCGGTCGAGAGTTTGCACGGCAGACAAGACCAACAGACCCAAGACGAAATCATGGGGGAGTTCGTTGCCGGCAAGATCGACATTTTAGTGGCCACCACGATCATCGAGGTCGGCGTGGACATACCGAACGCCACGGTGATGGCGATTCTGGACCCCGAATACTTTGGCCTGTCAACACTGCATCAGCTGCGCGGTCGTGTCGGCCGCGGTGAAGCCCCTGCTCGGTGTTTCCTGGCCACCCGGCTACCCGACGGACATCCCTCACTGGACCGGCTGGCGGTCATTGAAAACACCGAAGACGGCTTTGAGATCGCCAAGGCGGATGTAGAGCAACGCGGCGAAGGCGACGTCCTGGGGGCCTCTCAGCACGGCTACGCGAGCCAACTTCAGGTGCTAAAAGTCATCCAGCACGCGGAGCTCATTACCCACGCCGCTACCTGGGTGGACTTGACCCTGCGCAACGATCCTGAACTGTCCGCGTATCCGCAGTTAGTTCATGCGGTCGAGGCCTGGGAGACCGCGCACGAAGATTCTTCCGATTACCTAGAAAAGAACTAACCGATGTCGAAAATTGTTGCAGGGCAAGCCGGGGGATTACCCCTGAAATCCGTGCCCGGTGCAGATACCAGGCCAACCACCGAGCGCACCAAAGAAGCGGTGTTTTCCTGGCTGGAGTCCCGTGACTGGCTCCAAGGCAATGCGATCCTGGACCTCTATACCGGCTCCGCGGGCCTTGCCGTCGAAGCAGCATCTCGGGGTGCAACCAAGGTCACCGGCGTCGAACAGGCTCGCGGGGCGGCTCGCATCGCGCAAACCAACGCTGTGACGGTTAATGAGGCGTTGGGGCGTCAGATTGTGGATATTCAACAGATGTCTGTCCAACGCTTCCTGCGGATCACCGAACCTAGCAGCTGGGATGTTATCGTGGCTGACCCGCCCTATGACGTCGACGAAGCTGAACTCACCCCCATGATCGCCCAAGCATTCCAGGCCCTGATGGCCGATGGGCTGTTTGTGTTAGAACGGCCGACGAAAGCTGACGAACCACAGTGGCCCGAAGACACGTATGTGGTCGATGCGCGACGCTATGGCGAAGCCATGGTGTACTTTGTTCGGCGTATCGGATACTAGGGTATTTCTGCAACAATGGTGCTGGAATATAGCAGACCGGTTGTATATCGACTACATTGACAGATATGCAAAAAGCGGTATGCCCCGGTTCATTTGACCCTGTCCACAACGGCCACATCGAGATCATCATCCGAGCTGCATCACTGTTCGAAGAGGTGGTCGTAGCCGTATCGAATAACCCGGCCAAGACGTATCGCTTCAGCCTCGAAGAGCGCATGGAGATGATCTCTGAAACGGTGCGCGCTATCCAGGGGGTCACGGTCATGCCGATGGGCACCGGGCTGATCGCGAACTTTGCTCGCGAGCAGGGCGCCCAAGCGCTGGTCAAAGGCATCCGGAACGCCACCGATCTCAATTATGAGATGCCCATGGCGACTTTCAATAGACACTTGTCCGGCGTCGAAACCGTCTTCTTACCAGCTGATGCTCGGTATCAGCACGTCTCCTCCACGCTGATCAAAGAGATCACCGGGCATAAGGGTAACGTCACCGACTTCATTCCATATGCCGTGGCCCAGCGATTCGGTCTGCGATAAACGCCTAGGAATAAACTCCCGGGTGGCCAGGTTGTTCCATGTGCCGCCAATTTTGTGATTGGCACATGATCGGCTAGAGTGGTTGGCTGGCCTTGACTGAATTTTAGTGTCGCTAAAATATTCATTCACCGGTCACCACCGGTAAGTATTAAAATCTTTTGTGTGAGCAAACCAGGAGGTGGAGCTCATGTCAGAAACCCCCATTCAATCAGGAGTAACACTTCCTGATGAAGCACAACCATGGGTCCTATCAGTCCGCGATCTGATGGACAAACCAGGCACATCCAAAACCGTTGAAGTGTCTTGGCCGGCCCCGGCCGAACTGTCGATTCCACTTCTTGGGATTGAACAGAATTCGGCAATGGACGTCGATATTCGCCTTGATTCAGTCCACGAAGGCGTCTTGGTATCCGGCACCGTAGAAGGCACCCTTACAGGACAGTGCGCTCGGTGTTTAGATCCCATTACTGAACCCATTACCATCGACATTCAGGAATTGTTCCAGCAAGACCTCGATCCTATGGTCGAGGAAGAAGAACAACACCTGGTCGAACACGGCTTGATCAATGTTGAGCCGGTGATGCGTGATGCCCTGGTAACCTCGTTACCGTTCCAGCCTCGGTGTTCACCAGACTGTGAAGGACTGTGTGATCAATGCGGCATTCGCTTAGCGGATGCGGGCCCAGATCACCACCACGAGCAGTTAGATCCGCGGTGGGCAGCATTGGCGCAATTCGGTTCTGGTGATGGAACTGAAGAAACTTCATCCGAAAATTCCTAAGCAACAAGAAAAGAGATAACTGTGGCTGTACCAAAACGGAAAATGTCCCGTTCCAACACCCGTTCACGCCGTTCCCAGTGGAAGGCTACCGCGCCAAAACTGGTAAAGGTCGTTGAAAACGGCAAAGTCGAGTACCGTCTGCCCCACCAGGCTCACGTCGTTTCCGACTCAGCCGGCACCCCACTATTCATGGAATATAAGGGTCGTAAAGTCGCAGACATCTAAAGTGACTCGCTCAGCAAAATCCACGCCCAAATCTTCGTGGGCCGCTGAGGACACAGTAGAACACTTATCGAAGCATCTCGGCGTCAGTTTTGACCCCGAGATGCTTCGTCTTGCATTAACCCACCGTTCCTACGCCTTCGAACAAGATGGGTTGCCCACGAATGAACGGTTAGAGTTCCTCGGCGACGCGGTCTTGGGGGTCTTGGTAACGGACTACCTCTACAAAACTTTTACCAACGAAGCCGAAAGCGAGCTCGCCAAAAAACGCGCCTCGATTGTTTCGACCGTGGCGCTGGCGCACGTTGCCCGGAAATTCGACCTTGGCCGGTACATCTTCTTGGGTGAAGGTGAAATCCGTACCCACGGCGGGAACAAAGATTCCATCCTGGCCGACACCTTCGAAGCGTTGGTCGGGGCCACCTACCTCCACGCTGGGTTTGAGGCTGCCTGGACCATCGTGCAACGCCACGTCATCCCGCTGCTGGATGATGAAAAGATCATGGGTGCCGGCAAAGATTGGAAAACGCTGGTGCAAATGGCAGTAGATCAGCGCGATCTGGGGCCGATTGAGTACCAGGTCGAAGGTACCGGACCAGATCACAACCGAACCTTCAGCGCGACCCTGGTGGTAGCAGGTAAGGCATACGCCACAGCGCAAGCCAAAACAAAAAAAGACGCAGAACGGCTCGCCGCCTGGCAGAGTCTGTCAGACCTCGAAAAAGCCTAAATGCCGGAATTACCAGAAGTTGAAGTTGTCCGCCGCGGCATCCACCGATGGGCCACCTACGCCACGGTGACCCACGTCGAAGTACTTGACCAACGCAGCCTGCGGCGCCACGAAGCCGGTGCAGAAGGTTTCATCGCTGGATTGACCGGTCAGCTCCTCGATGAGCCCCAACGCCGCGGAAAATACTTGTGGATCCCGTATGGTGACGGGTCCCACGCGTTGGTCGTGCACCTTGGGATGTCGGGGCAAGTTCTGGTCACCGATCCGAGTATGCCCGATCCCAAACATCTCAAGATTCGGATCACGATCACCTCGGGGGATCGCCTCCAGGAGCTTCGCTTCGTAGATCAACGGATCTTCGGGGGCCTATATCTCGACACCCTCGTTGCTGCTGCAGATCCTCCCGAAGAACTCTTACCCTCGACAGTCACACATATTGGACGAGACCCACTGGATGATCATTTTGACACCGAGGCCGTCTTTCGCAAACTGCGCAAGCGTCGTTCCAACCTCAAACGTGCCCTGCTGGACCAGTCCTTGTCATCCGGTATTGGCAATATCTATGCGGACGAAGCCCTCTTTAGGGCTCGGTTGCACTACTCCCGTCCCACCGAAACGCTGACACGAAACGAAGTCTCCAGAGTGTACTCAGCAGCCGAACAGGTTATGAGATTAGCGTTATCCCAGGGTGGCACGTCCTTTGACGCCCTGTATGTAAACGTCAACGGCGAATCAGGGTACTTTGATCGTTCGCTCTACGTTTACGGTCGCCACGGACAGCCGTGTTACCGCTGCCAAGAACAGGGCACGGAAACGCTGATTGAGCGACGTAAATTCATGAATCGCTCTTCGTATTTCTGCCCCGTGTGCCAACCGGTGCCCCGACGTGCCCGGACCTAAAACCGTCTATACTCTTGTCTAGTACAATTTCCCCCGAGAAAGAGGCTGCGAAGCACTATGCGCCAACCGCCTGCACCGAAGCGTGTCAGCCGCGTTCGCCTTCCACGGCGCGGTGCAGCTCTTTCGATCATTGCTTCAACCGGGCTCATCCTCGGTGCCACCGCAGCCGCTGCTTCGAGTTTCACCAATCAGATTGCTCAAGACTTCGACTCCAATCGTGAAGTCGTAGAAACCGGGATCGAGCGGAACACCGAGGCCTTTGAGGACGGCGAAATGAACATCCTGGTGCTCGGCTCTGACGCTCGAGAAGACGAGGAGCCTGAGGATCAACGCTCCGACACGATGATGCTGGTGCACATTCCGGAATCTCGCGATGAAGCCTATGTCATGTCGATCATGCGTGACCTCTGGGTAGAAATCCCAGAGGTAGGGATGTCCAAGGTCAACTCGGCACAAAGCTACGGTGGCTATCCACTGACGATCCAGACCGTCGAGAACCTCACCGGCGCTGACATTGATCATATGGTCGTCATTGACTTTGATGGTTTCCGGGATCTGACCACCGCGCTGGGCGGTGTCGAAATCGATAATGACATGGCATTTTCAGCCGGGCAGGTCAACCCCAGTTACTATCCGGAAGGCACCATCCGCCTGGAAGGCACCGATGCGCTGCGCTTTGTGCGGGAACGCAAGGCCTTTACTGATGGGGATTACCAACGGGTGAAAAACCAGCAAAAATTCTTGACCGGCGTTGCCTCCGGTGTGCTGGATTCCTCAACGCTCACCGATCCGGGCAAACTCTCCGGTATGGTCCAGGCTTTCACACCGTATTTGACCGTCGATGAATCTCTAGATGCCAGCACACTGGTCAGCTACGGGCTGTCGATGAACGAGATGCGACCATCGGCGATCACAAGCTTCACTATCCCCAATTCCGGAATGGGCACGACTCCCGGGGGAGCCTCGGTCGTATGGCCGGATGAAGACGGTCTAGCCCAGATGCGCACCGCCATGGAACAAGGCACGATGGCAGAATTCGTGGAAGAACTCCAACATCGTCTCGAAAAAGATCGACTCGAGTCTGAGTCACTCGAGGATGAAGAGTCGATCGATGAAGAAGTCACCGTCTCGGAAGATAACCCACTCTAGTGACCCGCCGATTACTGCTCGTTACCCATTCTTACACGCCAGAATTTACGGCACCCCAGCGCCGCTGGAAGAAGTTCCTCGCTGGCCTGAGTGCCGTCGGTTGGGAAGTAGAAGTCCTCACCCCACCGGCAGACCCACGCTATATTGACCACAGCCAAGCCGAAGAAAGCTATCTGACCATTCGGCGGACCCCTGACATAGGATTCCTACCTGATACCCGGACGGGCAGACTAGCAAAAGCTGTCATCCATGCTGGCACTTCTGTCCCGCTATCAGTGCTGTCCGATGCTGACATCGTGGTGGCCACCGTGCCAGCCCTGCCCAACTTAGTAGCCGGCCGGATTATCGCTTCGCTCAAGAACGTGCCCTATGTCGTGGAAATGCGAGATGCCTGGCCCGATTTGATCTTTGAATCGGAAAGCGGTGGCCGAGTCTTCGGCACACTGGTTGCCGAAGCCATTACTCGGATCCAACGTTCCGCTGACCAGCTGATTGCGGTGACCAAAGGCTTCGCAGAGACCCTAGAGCAACGCCAGATGCCACCGGTCGAAGTGATTTTCAACAGCCGCCAGACCCAAGACATGCCAATCATTGAGGCACGCGATCGCACTGCTGGTGAGTTGCACGTGCTCTACCTGGGCAACCACGGGGAATCACAGCAGCTGGAACTCGTGATTGAAGCGGCCCGGATCGCGCAACAACGGAATCCGAGCATTGCCGTGCGCTTTGTCGGGGAGGGCACGCAGAAGCCTAGTCTCGCGGCCATCAATGAGGCTGCGGGATCGCCGGTTGATATGCGTGCCGCCTCGTTTGGCCAGGAGACGCTGGCACATTACCAGTGGGCCGACACGTGCGTGGTGAGCTTACGTTCCGACTGGGCAAGCTTTGCTCACACGGTCCCGTCCAAGACCTACGAGCTGCTGTCCTATGGCAAACACATTACCGGCGTGGTCTGTGGTGAAGCCGCCAGCATTCTGGCCGAGGCCGGGGACCATGCGGTCGTGCCTGACGATGCTCACGCGCTCGCTGCGCTATGGTTACGACTAGCTGCTGATCCGCACTCCACACCGACCCAACACAAGGGCCGTGCCTGGGTGGCCGAACACGCCTCGGATACAGCGCAAGTCATGAAATTGGACTCCGTCTTGAAACGAAAATTGCCGCAAAAACAAAATACCAGCCTGCTGAAGCGGTCTTCGACGGCAGCTTCGATTTCGGCCACCGCAGCCCTTGAACATCTCAAAAACAACCGAGCATTATTTGGGCTGCTGGTTTTGCGCAGGCTGCCGCAGCGCCTGCGCGAACCCATTGCGAATGCCGCGGCCGCCGTCCGCGGGGGACCGTTCGATACCCTCTCAGCGGTTGGAAAAGCGGTGCTAGGTCGCACGGATGAACTCAGACAGCAAGCTCAAGATCTTCTTGGACGTCGAGGCGCGGACCGCAAGATTATCGATTATGCACGCGTGTTTATCGCCCTGGGGGACAACGACACAGCACAAGGGCTCATGGATCGGGTGCGTCCCACCACCAAGGGGCTGACTGCAGCACGAGCTTGGGCTGCCTGGACCCGCGGGGACATGGCTCAAGCGGTTGAGCTGCTGGAAACTACGGAGCGGGAACGCAAGACTGTAGAGCGCTGGTCGTCAGAGCTCGCCAGCTTCCAGGGCGTGGCTCCGCGACTGAATCCTGTTGAAGATTACCATCCAAAAACTGAGCGTATCTTGCATGTGCTAACTAACTCGTTGCCGCATACGCCATCAGGCTATGCACAGCGCTCGCATTCCATCATGCTGTCCCTGCGCGAGCTGGGCTGGGATGTCTCTGCGGTAACCCGCATTGGATGGCCTATCACCACCGGAGCGTTGCTGGCCGAGGCACAAGATTATGTGGACGGGATCAAGTACAAGCGTCTCCTGCCGTCTCAGCTCGAATCCCACTTTGGTGAGCGACTCCAACAAAACGCTGAAATGTTACTGCAGTATGTGTTGTGGAACCGTCCGGCGATGCTGCACACCACCACGCACTGGACTAACGCTATGGTGGTCCAAGCCGTCGCAGAGGCCGTGGACATTCCGTGGGTGTACGAAGTACGTGGTCAACTGGGCGATACCTGGGCATCCGCACGCGGCGATGACGCATACGACACGGATTACTACCGCCTCTTCGAAGCCCGTGAACGCGACGCGACCCTGACCGCCGACGGTCTCGTGACCCTGGGGGAGCAGATGAAACAGAACCTGGTGCAGTTCGGGGCAGAGGCCGAAAACATCGTGTTGACGCCCAACGCAGTGGGCGGGAAATTCTTGGAGGAACCGGGGGATACGAAGACCGCTCGCCGCAAGCTGGGCCTGGATCCAGACCTCGAATACGTGGGAACCATCAGCTCACTGGTTCCATATGAGGGATTGGAAACCGTGGTGGAAGCAGCCGCAAAACTGATTCCGCATCGCCCGAAGCTTCGATTGCTCATCGTCGGAGATGGCACTTCACTACCAAATATTCTTGAGACAGCCCGTAAATTTGGTATCTCTGATCGACTCATGACCCCGGGCCGGGTAGACCGAGATCAGTCTCACCTCTACCACCAAGCCCTCGATATCTTCGTCGTCCCTCGCATCTCCACGCAAGTCACGCGAATGGTCACCCCCATGAAGTCGGTGGAAGCCTCGGCGAGTGCCAAACCAGTGATGGCATCCGACTTACCGGCCTTGTCAGAGCTTGTCCAACACAATAAAACGGGCCTGCTGATACCCGCAGAAGACCCTGAGGCATGGGCACAGGGTATCGCTAGGCTACTCGATGACCCAGAGCAAGCTCGTACGATGGGACAGGCCGGACGTCAGTGGGTTCTGGAAGAACGAACCTGGCAAGCCAACGCAGAAAAATACGATCAACTGTATCGGCAGATACTGCATAACGAGTAACTTCCTCTGGGTTCAGAGGCTTCATCCGGGGAAATCCAGTTTTGACTTATACTTGGCAGCTGGATAACTTTGATTGGTTAGAGTTTTCCTGACAATTTGGGTATCTGCCCGTGCCGTGAGAAGGATAGTGCATGTCGAATATCTCCAGCGTTGCCGTCATCGGTCTTGGGTACATTGGGTTGCCTACGGCTGCGATCTTGGCGGATAAGGGCTTGCGGGTCCACGGCGTCGACGTCAATCCCAAGACGGTTGCAGCCGTCAATGCTGGATCGGTGCCCTTCGTGGAGCCAGAGCTTGGGGATTATGTGGCCCGCAACGTGGCCGCGGGGCGCCTCACGGCTACCGTTGAGCCGCCGGCAGCGGATGCCTACATTGTGGCGGTCCCGACCCCGTTTCTCGAGAACAAGACCCCGGATGTGTCATACATTGAATCCGCTGGTCGGAACCTGGCAGCCCAGTTGTCCGGTGATGAGCTGATTATTCTTGAATCGACCTCGCCTCCCGGTGCCACGGAACGGTTAGCTGAGGTGATCCACGAAGCGCGCCCTGATCTAGCTGAGGCCGGCACGTTACAGTTTGCTCATGCTCCGGAACGGGTCCTGCCGGGTCAGGTGATGCGCGAGCTGGTCACCAACGACCGGATCATCGGGGGCTCCACCCCGGAAGCCGCCGAACGGGCAGTGGAACTGTACCGGACGTTTTGTGAAGCTGAGCTGGTCACTACCGATACTCGCACCGCGGAGATGTCCAAACTCGTGGAGAATTCCTTCCGCGATGTCAACATCGCCTTCGCCAATGAGTTATCGATGATTGCCGATGAGATCGGTGTCGACGTGTGGGAAGTCATTGAACTAGCCAACCGTCACCCGAGGGTCAATATCCTCCAGCCCGGACCCGGAGTCGGTGGACACTGCATTGCGGTGGATCCGTGGTTTATTGTCGCGGCCGCCCCGGACACGGCCACCATTATTCGCAGCGCCCGGGAAATCAACGACTCAAAACCTGACTGGGTCATCCGTCAGATCAAAGCTGAAGCCTTCGATGTGCAACAGGCCACCGGTCGCACCCCGGTGATCGCTACCCTGGGGTTGGCCTTCAAACCAAACATTGATGACCTGCGGGAATCCCCCGCATTGAACATTACCGAGGCGCTGTCGGATCAGTTCACCCAGTCCAAGATCCTGACCGTTGAACCCCATATCACTGAACTCCCACCACGGCTTGAAGGTCGAGACAACCTTCAGCTCACCGAAGTCCACGAGGCCATCGACGCCGCCGACATCGTGGTGCTGTTGGTGGATCACACAGCGTTTGCCGACCTTGGCCCCAAAGCGTATGAGAAACGCGTCATCGACACCCGCGGCCAATGGCGAAATAGCAAGTAGAGTCATTGTCTATGCGTGACAATCTCGATGAAGTAAGCCTTGAAGTACTTCAACACCGACTTATTGAAGAAGTCGAAGCTCAACAACGCCTCCAAGAAGAGTTGAGAGTTGCATTAGAGAGCGAGAAACAACTTCGTTTAGAAAACGATGTACTGTGGGCCCATCTCGAAGACAGACATCCAGGTCGCCTCACGGATGCCAGAGATATGCTTGCGCGCCTCACCGAGGGTGGCGAACTCACGGATGAGCTCAAACAAAGTGTCCGAACGCCTTCGCAGCAAAACCGTACGCTCCGTCAACGGGTACGTCGGACGATCGGCACGTTACCCGGAGTGCACAAGGTGTATCACGGCCTCAAGAACCTCCGAAAATAAATACCTCACCCCCTCCTAAGCGGATAGAAGGTGTATCAATATTGGGTTCGATTTCGAATGCATCACCGAGAAAGTTCGATGTACTTCAGCAGCGCCTTGATGAACTGGCAACGCAACAGCATGAAGTTCAACAGCGTCTAGATACTTACGGCAGTCTCACAGACATGAGCAGCCTCCTGCGCATCGCAGCGATCCACTCCGAACCGATATCCGACCGTCTATCGCATCTGCTTCATGCTCCCAGCGGGCAGGAGCTGAGGTCAGAAATACTTGAGCAGTTATCTGATCTGCCACCCACGAGCGGTGGTATCGCAAACACACCGTTCGCCACGAAGATTGGTATCATTTCCGATCTCTTCTTGTACAAGAGTTTTGAAGGTCTAGCAGAATTCAAGCCCATCTACCCGCATAACTACCAACAGCATTCCGACATCGACGTGCTCCTGCTGGTATCGACGTGGAAAGGGATCGACGGTATCTCGTGGAAGGGCGTGACCGCTCGACGTAGTGCGCAACGGGAGCTCTTATTCGACCACATCCTCCCGTTCTACCGAGACCTCGGGATCCCTATTGTCTTTTACTCGAAGGAAGATCCACCAAACTACGCGCAGTTCCTCCCGTTCGCCCAACAGGCCGATTACATCTTCACCTCGGCCGAGGAGATGGTAGAGCAGTACCGCGCGGATTGTCCTCAAGCCATCAACATTGAGACCCTATCCTTTGGCATCAACCCGAAAAATCACTCACCAATAGGCAGCCAACAGGGCGAGATACAGTCCTTGGTACCCTTTGCCGGCTCGTGGTTCAATCACAAGTATCCGAACCGGGCCCGGTGGGGCGGGGACATCCTTGATGCGGTCGTGGCATCTGATTACTACGATCTCCTCATATTCGACCGGAATTCCGAACTCGAAGATCCGCGGTATCGGTTCCCACACCGCTATGCCAATATCTGCACCCCAGCCATAAATCATCAGACGCTGCTCGATATCCAGCGCCGGATCGATGTCAGCGTGAATCTCAACTCCGTTTCGGATTCTTCATCGATGTTTGCCAACCGTGCCATCGAATTACAGGCTCAGGGCACTGTAGTACTCAGCAACTACAACGTAGCCTTGAATTCTCGTTATCCCCACGTGCATATCAGTAACGGCTTCACCGACACCCTGGCCACGTTGAACACGATGACCGAACGTGAGATTCGTGAGATTCAAGCCGCTGGTATCCGCTCGGTTTACTCTCATGAGCTGGCCATCATGCGCATTGCAAAAATTCTTTCGACCATTGGTCTGAGTGCCAGCGTGCCCGAGCCAAGAGTCGCCATACTCACACACTCGGACGATGCGAGACTGCAGGGTGATATGGCCCAACAAACCTACCCGAATATCGTCGAGAGCATGTCGGCGGAAGATGTCAGTAACGTTCGGGAGCTGCAAGACCGTGCCGATGTTGTGGTCCATGTTGGTACGCAGCATGAGTATGCGCCCACTCATGTGGAAGATGTGGTCAACGCGTTTCGCTATACCGACGCACGCGCCGTTGAGAAGTTTGAAGCTTCATCAGTTACCCCGACTCGACACACCTACGCTGCGCTTCAAAATCAGCACTCACTCGGTGCGGAGTATATCGGGGCTATTCCTCGCAGTATTGAGCCTAAACCTGGTTATCGTATAGACGACATTGGAATACGAGCGCGCACCGAGACCATCGACGTCACACCGCTGGCACAGCGGACAACCAAGCCGACCATACTGTCCGTGGTCGTCCCGATCTACAACAACGGACCACACCTGCTGTATAAGTGCATGGCTTCCCTGCGTCGTTCGAGTATTTTCGATCAAATGGAGATCATCTTGGTCGACGATGGCTCCACCGATCCGACAACGATTCATGCGATCGAAGTCTTAGAACGGGAGCTCGTAGGTGCGACTGTCTATCGATTTGAGCCGGGAGGCTCGGGCAGTGCTTCTCGTCCACGAAATAAGGGGTTGGAACTAGCTTCATGTGATTACGTTACGTACCTGGATCCAGATAATGAAGCGCTCAACGATGCGTACGTCAAACTCCTGCACAGCGTCGTAAAAGCTGACGTGGACTTTGCCGTTGGCGACATGACCCGTTGGCGTGGCGATAACAGTCCGGTGCGTTATACGAAGTTTCTCCGGGATCGTCTTGGCATCGAAGACAATATTGGCGAAGGCGGACCTCAAGCGTTAATCGATATGGACTTTATGCCTATGAGTATCCAGGCCATCGTCGCTCGCACGGACTGGCTGAGGGGCCTTGGGATCACCCAACCGGTCGGCGCTGTCGGACAGGACTCGTATTTTTTCCAACAAATGCTCTACTACGCCGATAAATTTGCCGTAGTGCCGGGAGCAGCGCACACCTACTATGCTCAAGTGGAAAACTCCGTGGTGAATACGGTCAACGCGAAATTCTTCGATAAGTACCTACCGCTAGAGTCGGCTCGAAGCCAATGGCTGGCCGAAGTCGGCTTATTAGAAGCTTATAAAGCGTCACGTATGGAGACGTTCTTTACCGGCTGGTACCTTCGCAAGCTCAAGAACGTTCCACAAGATCAGCGCGCCAAAGCGATAGCGACGGTGGAGAAGCTCGGGCAGATATATGGGGCTCATGAATGGCAGACCGAAGAAGCTCTGGCGTTCTGGAGCCGCAACACTGACGAATTGATGCACTCGACTTCACCGACCAGCCAGGAGAGGTAGTCCAGACGTCAGCTCTGGATGACTGGCCGGGTTTTCTTCTCCACCCAAAGCCTGACCGGACAAGCACAAACCTTTCGCATCTCCGCGAATAGTTTAGAATCTATGAATGTGCTGCATGGCACGCGTCACCAGACTGGGAGAATTTTTGGGCACTCTACGCAATATGGCCATAGCGATGCTAACCGCCATCACCATCATTGGTGTGCTAGGAATACTCGCAGCAATAAATGGTTGGTGGGTACTTGTCGCAGCGCTGCTGTTCGGCGGACTCATAACGTGTGTGCTGAGCCTTCTTTTTGTAGCGCGGTACGTTTCCCACCATGCGCGAACCGGAGAGCAGCGTACCAAAGTCGTGATTCAGCAAATGTCTGCGCGGGTCAAACAAGCCATGCGACGCCAAGACGCAGCCCGTGCACGACAAGACGACAACCTGGCGGAAGTAAGCCGAACGCTCGGAAAGATAAGTCGGTCACTCGGGGATTTCCAGAACACTGTCACGCAAGCGCAGAAGCTATCGCGTAGCGAGCAGGAGCTAGCGCGTACTGAACTGACCAAGCTTGACGAGGGAGTCGCAGAACTTGAAAAAAGCGTACAGCGGCTTGCCAAAACGAATCGACAACAACTAACCCATGCCATTCGAGACAGTACTCGTCAGACGGAGTCGCTCGTTCACATTTATCAACGGTACCCAGAAGTTAAGCTCCCCATGCCAAGTACCGGTGGCTTTGCCATTGATTCGCAGGCTTTGGCTCATCTGCTCGCGGTAGTTGAGGAGCGACGTCCGCGACGAATCCTTGAGCTAGGTAGTGGGACCTCAACGATATGGTTGGGATACCTGTGTCAGTCCTTTGGTGGGAAATTAGTGTCGCTCGATCACCTGGAACATTACCTAAGCCTGACACGCGGTGCAGTTCATCGTCACGACCTCAATGACGTGATTGATACGCGGCTGGCACCTCTGGAAGCTACTGAATGCGACGGCAAGAACTTCGATTGGTACTCCTTGGCGGCCATGGCTGATCTCAGCGAGATCGATATGCTCATTGTGGATGGACCGCCCGCAGCAACAGGCCCTCAAGCGCGCTACCCTTCACTCCCGAAACTCGTCAACCAATTGGCCCCACATGCCACCGTCATCCTTGACGATGCGCACCGAGACGATGAAGCCGAGATTGTAGATTCTTGGTTGGAAGCATACCCTGAGTTCGAACACATCGAAAAAGGCACGAGCCGTCTGGCGGTGCTGGAACGCCGAGCGTAGTAGCTCATCCAATGGGCGCGGACGCGGTGGCTGGTGGCGCCTCTGGTCGTGACCCCAGGGCTCTAATCTGTGAGCGTGGTGGTATCTGACTCGACATGGAGCGATTGTGTGACATCGTTGTGTTCAAGCGTGAGCGTAAAGGATGACATAGGCGTGTGTTCCGCGAGTTTGATTGCCGGAGCTGCACCATTGGCAGAAGAGATCACGACAATCGAGTCCACCGAGGCGCTGTTAAAGTTGGCGTGCACGGAAGTGCCGTTGCGCATCTTCTTCCAGCCAATGCCAATCAGTCCTCGTTTGGAATGAGAATTGCGGTCACCCTTGGCTATGTCGATGGCCGGTGTGTCACCGAACCACTGGATTTTGAGAGCATGAGATTTATCCTGCAAGGTAAGACAACAAGCAGATTCTTGCGTGACTTTCACACCTAAATCTATGAGCCATTGCTGGCGGATGGTTTCGGGATGTTCAGCTTGCACACGATCCCAAATAACCCAAGTGTCTCGATGCGGTAGGTAAACCACCCGACGGCGCCACTTGGCAGATTGGAAATTCTCATCGAGCATTTCCACTACGTGCAGGTCATCCTCGTGTTGTACCAGTTGTACGGGCACATCGCCCGTTTTATCATATTCCTGCTCTGGCAGGTCCACGAGGTTGTGAGCGGCGCGCGATTTCGTGTAATTGCGGTGCCGATTGCGCTGCTGATAACTGTGAAAGCCACCATCGGTGATCCAACGACGTCCATGAGTGTAAATATGGACGCTGCCTCGGTCGTTATGAGAATGCCGCTCGAGGTCAATTCCGTGGCGAATGATAGTGTGTGACTCTTGTTGGAAAGAGCGGGTGCGGCCCCACCCGCTTCGTGAGACGGAAAAACCATTTGGGAAGTGTTTGAAAAGCGGAAGATCCTGGTTCTTCACTTCCCCTTTCAGGACCTGATCGAGTAGCGGATGCAGGTTCCGCTGGCCTCTGCCTCGCCCGCCGTCCCCGATCTGAGGCAGCGTGGCGTCTGGCAGTACGAGATAAGCCATGGCTTCGCCGGCTTTGTCGAGACGTTCAACGGCTTCCTGCGGGAGATCGTAACCTTCGAGTTTCAAACGCTGCTGGGCCTGAGCCCACCACAGGACGTTGATCTGGTGATAGGCTACAGAGCCCTCTTCATTTAAGCCCTTCTCATCAAACGCCTCAAGAACCTGAGCACCTAAACGTTCTAGGGCACGATTGATACCGATCTGGTCGCTCAGCACAGCGGAGACCACAAACAGGCCGAGATTTTGATGGAGTCCGTGATTACCCGGCACGATTTTCGCATCATCGAACAGCCAATTTCGGTGGGCGCCTAACAGGTCGGCGTACCAATGATCGTCTTCGTCAATGAGCGGTGCTCCGAGACTGATTTGTATCGCTCGGTTGCCGTCAGTCATGTCCATCCAGGCATACTTGTCAGCCGCTTGTTCTGGGGGAAGGTTGGCCTCGGCCCACGAGTGGACTATACGTTTCCACTCCGTTTTAGATTCTTCGTTACCCTCTAAAGCATCCCAGAGATAAGGATTGATCCATCGCAAGGTCTGAAACTGGAATCTCCAGTTGAGGTCGTGGAACGGGTCGGCCGTCCAGTCTGTATAATCTCCACTCCAGGGCTTATGCGGTGGGAGCGTGACGGTGCCGTGTCGGAGGTCAGCCAAGCGCTTCTCGGTGTACTTATCGGCGGTGTATCCTTTTCCAATTGTGGCTTGTCTACGCGCCGCATCACGGTTCAAATCTGCTAGCGTAAACTGGCGCTCTTCAAAAACAGCATCGTCGCCTTGTGCTAGATTTTCGTGATCCTGGTGGAGCGAGCTATTGCGAGCTAGGAGCCCACGGAGTCGCTGGAACCAAGAACGTGTCATGCAAGACGGCCTTTCTTTGAAGATTCGGCCTTCATCATAGTATGGCTAGCCTCGTTTACGGCTCAGCACGAAGGTATGCGTCGCGGCCAGGACGGCTAGGACCACACCACTGCTTGGGGCACATAGTCTTGCCGGATCTCATCGAGATACTCCGCGCCTTCTTCGTATTTCTTCTGGGCCATCCGCTTGGTGTAGCCATGATAGGCCTTAGTCACCTCAGCAGGGTCACCGTCCATGACGAGTTCGCCTTGTTGAATCCATATGCACCGGTTGGTCATTTCACGAATAGTGGGCAGTGAGTGGCTGACCAAGAACACGGAACCGGCCTGGCCTCTCAGTTCATCGATACGTGCGGCCGTACGATCTCGGAACTGCGCGTCGCCGGTATTGAGCGCTTCATCGATGATCAGAATTTCCGGGTCCATGCTGGTGGCGATCGCAAATTGTAGGCGGGATGCCATACCGGAGGAATAAGCCTTCATGGGCAGTCGGAGGGCACGGTCTTCCAGGCCGGACAGTTCAATGACGGTTTCGCGCTTTTCTTCGACTTGTTGTCTCGTCATGCCCATGGCAAGACATCCCAAGGTGATGTTGTCATAGCCGGAAATCTGTTTCACCAGCGCCGCGTTGACGCCGAGCATGACCGGAGTAGAAGTTGCATAAATGGTGCCCTGAGTTGGTGGCAGGTGGCCGGTGAGCAGCTTCATCAGAGTGGACTTACCCGAGCCGTTGGTACCAATGACTCCTACAGACTCTCCCGTACGAACAACTAGAGACAGCGGTTTCAGCGCGTCCACGTATTGTTGGGAAACGCCAGCAACGCCTTTGATGCGCTGGATGATTGATCTCGGTCCAGTTTCTTTGGTAGCGCTGCGCACCGTGTAGGTCAGCGAAGCATTATCGATCACAACGGTGGCATCGCTGACTTTGGTCGCGACGGTGTCTGTGGCGGTCATCAGCGTTCCCTTCCGTATTTCTCTTCGCCCTGCCAGAAGATGATAGTACCGATAACTAGCACTCCAAGGGTCCAGCTTCCCAACACGACCCAGCGCATGGGTTCCGGGAAGGTGTCATAGAGGAGAATGTCACGAGTCATATCTAACACGTTGAACAGCGGGTTGGCATACATCAGGTTCAGCACGATTGGCATGTCTGCGAACCGATCCGTGCTGTAGAACACGGCTGATAAGTACATCCATATGCGTGTGCCGAAGGTGATGATGTGCGTGAAGTCATTCCAGTCTGCCACGATGCGAGCCAGGATCATGCTCAGGCCCAGGTTGAACAGAAACTGTAGCGCCACGATCGGGAAGAATAGCAGCCACTTCCACGTGATGGGCTCTAAGGGGGGAATGAGCAGTATCAACGCAAACATCGTGATGTATGTGGTGGTGTGCCGCATCATTTCACGGACGTTGATCGCGATGGGAAGTGTCATTCTGGGGAAATTAAACGCAGTTACTAGAGAGTGGTTCCCCGAGATGGCCTTTGAACCAGCCGTAATCGTGGTCGCGGTGAAGCGGTACATAAACACGCCGATAATAAGGTAGGCGATGAAGTTGTCGATGCCGCGGCTGGTATCCAGCATCAGACCGAAAACCAGGAAGTACGCTGCCCCCTGCAAAATGGGGTTGAGGACCATCCATACACGGCCGAGGTTGTCGTCGGAGGATTCTCCGGCGATCCTGGATTTGGAATCAAAGATAATGAAGTGCCGGAAATCCCAAACTTGTTTGAGGTATTTCCAAAGCCCAGGGCGCCGCCCTACCCGAGTGAAACCGGAACCGTCGACTTTGACGAGTTGGACATCGCCGTTTTTGGACGGCTTCGATGCATCCTCAGTCGCCATGTAGTTTCCTTTCAATGACTACGATCAAGAGATGTCGTAGTCTAAAGATCACGCTGCGCTATCGACCTATAATACTTTCACAAAT